>JBATWM010000146.1:0-9216 GCA_049672605.1 Sulfurimonadaceae bacterium | reverse complement strand
GAAGGTTTTTGGGGCGATTATGCCAATGAAAAACTTGACTGGATCGAGCCGTTCACTAATGTTTTAGATGAGTCTAACGCACCATTTGTAAAGTGGTTTGATGGCGGTAAACTTAACGTTGCTGCGCAATGTATTGACCGCCACTTGGATACACGTAAAAATAAAGCGGCGATCATCTTTGAAGGTGACCGTGGTGATGTTCAGACGATTACGTATCTGGACCTGTTTAAAAACGTCAATAGATTTGCTAACCTTCTGAAAGAGGACTTCGGCGTTAAAAAAGGTGACCGTGTTGTTATCTATATGCCAATGATCCCTGAAGCGGCATACGCGATGTTGGCATGTGCCAGAATCGGTGCTATTCACTCCATCGTATTTGGCGGTTTCTCATCAGAAGCACTAAAAGATAGAATCGAAGATGCAGAAGCAAAAGTGGTCATTACGGCTGATGGTGCGTACAGAAAAACAAAACCATATATGCTTAAACCGGTTGTCGATGCAGCGATTACTGAGGGCTCTCCAGTAGAGAAAGTTCTTGTTGTTGAGAGAAACAATGAAGATGTTACATGGGTTGCCGGTCGTGACTACTCATACAATGAACTCATCAAAAGCAAATCTTCTATATGTGAAGCCGAAGTCATGGATGCTGAAGATCCACTTTTCTTACTTTATACGTCAGGTTCTACGGGTAAACCAAAAGGTGTTCAACATAACTCTGCCGGTTATATCCTCTGGGCACAGATGACGATGGAATGGGTATTTGACGTTAAAGAGAATGACACTTACTGGTGTACTGCCGATGTTGGCTGGATCACAGGTCATACCTACATCGTTTATGGTCCACTTGCGATGGGTGCGACGACGGTCATGTTTGAGGGTGTTATTACTTACCCGGATGCTGGTCGTCCATGGGCAATGGTTGAAAACCACCGCATTAACCAGTTCTATACAGCACCTACCGCTATCCGTGTTCTACACAAAATGGGTGAAGACGCTCCTGCAAAGTATGATCTTTCAAGTCTTAAAGTCCTTGGTACGGTTGGTGAGCCTATCGATCCCCCGGCTTGGAAATGGTACTACGAAGAGGTAGGTAGCTCAAACTGCGCTATCGTTGATACCTACTGGCAGACGGAGACCGGTGGTCACATCGTCTCTCCACTTCCAGGTGCGACACCGATCAAACCTGCATGTGCAACACTGCCACTTCCGGGAATCATGGCGGAGATCTTAGATCCGGCTACAGGTGAGGTTAGTGAAGTTGGTGAGACAGGTTATATGTGTATCACTAAGCCTTGGCCTGCTCAAATCCGTGGGGTTTGGGGTGATGAAGAGCGTTACAAGAAATCATACTTTGGTGATGTCGTTAAGGACGGTAAACCAGTCTACTTCACAGGTGACGGCGCACGTTACGACGAAGATGGCTACATTACGATCACAGGTCGTACGGATGATGTTATCAACGTTTCTGGCCACCGTATGGGAACTGCAGAAGTCGAAGCGGCGATCAAAAAACATAGTAATGTAGCTGAGGTTGCTGTTGTCGGTAAACCGCATGAACTTAAAGGTGAAGGTATCTTCGCTTACATCGTACTCAAGTCTGACGACGGTGTTGCAGATGAGGTTGAAGAGGTAAAAGCGATCAACAGCATCATTAAAAAAGAGATCGGTAATATCGCTGTTTGTGATGACATGGTCTTCGCACCGGGACTTCCTAAAACACGTTCAGGTAAGATCATGCGTCGTATTCTTCGTACTATTGCAAAAGGCGAAGAGATCACTCAAGATATCTCAACACTTGAAGATCCAAGTATCGTTGCAAAGCTCGAAGCAATGGTAAACGGTAAGTAAAAGTTCCAGCTTAGGCAAAATTTGCACCGGAGTGCACCACTCGACGCAGTAGAGACCCTAATGGTTTCTATTTATGTTACTTTACTCCTTAAAACTAAGCTCCCAGCTTAGTTCCCTAACAGGAGATATCCTTCGGGTTCACATCCTGCACAACTTACACCAAATCTGAAACTTTTTCAAAGTTCAATTTACTTGAAGATGAGCTTCGCCATCTTTCTTAGCACTTAGCACTTAGCACTTAGCACTTAGCACTTAGCACTTAACGCGCTTTCTAGAACATTCCCATCATACTCTGTCGTCCAAATTTCTGTACTAACATACCTGCTGTAGCACCTCTTTTGTTAGCGATGTTCTTGTCAGCGCCGCGTTCGATGAGCAGAGCGCAAAGCTCCGGCATGTCATCCATGACACACTCCATCAACGGCGTCCAGCCCGGAGCATCAGCACGGTTCATGTCGGCACCGTTGTCAAGCAGGGTCATGACCATCTCACGGCGGTCACGGCGGATGCTGATGTGCAGCAGCGTCTCACCATATTTGTTCTGCATATTGACATCAGCACCGGCTTCGATCAGGGCATTAAACGCCTCTGTGTCATCTTTATAGACGATGTCTGCAAAAAGAGAAAAGAGGTCATCACTCTCTGGGTGCGTGTCATACGTTGAAATGCGTTCAACAATAGCTGTATCGATCTTGCCTAATAGTTCTGTTTTAGTTGCCATTTATTATCCTTGAAAAAGTGGTATATTTAAAAGAAGCATAGTCCCACTCAACTAAAAATGGTATTAAATATTCATCCCTTTCATAGATAGAATCGTTTATAATTCTTTTACTAATTAAAAAAGGTCTGCTATGGAACTCTGTGTTGCACTTGATCTTCCAACAATGGAAGAAAATCTTGCTCTTGTCGAAAAGATAAAAAAATATCCTCTCTGGTTAAAAGTTGGACTGCGTGCGTACATTCGTGACGGTGAGCCATTCATCAAAGCACTTAAAGAGATCAACCCTGATTGTAAGATCTTTCTAGACCTTAAATTGTATGACATTCCAAATACAATGGCCGATGCAGCAGAGTCGATCATGGGGCTTGGTGTGGACATGTTCAATGTGCATGCTTCGGCAGGAAAAAGAGCGATGCAGACAGTGATGGCACGCTTAGAGAAGTATGAACAACGCCCTTTGGTTTTGGCGGTCACTGCGTTAACCTCTTTTAATGAAGATGAGTTCAGCAGTGTCTATAGTGAGAAGATCGCTGCCAAAGCGGACCAGTTTGCTAAAGACAGTCATGAAGCAGGACTTGACGGTGTGGTCTGTTCAGCCTTTGAAAGTGCATCGATAAAGTCTATTACATCAGACAAGTTTTTGACACTCACCCCCGGTATCCGTCCTTTTGGAGAAGATGCCGGTGATCAACAGCGTGTAGCCACGGTAGAAGTGGCACATACAGAGAAAGTAGACTTCATCGTTGTCGGTCGACCGATCTATCAAGCAGAAGATCCGACAGCAGTTGTCGAAAAGATTATCGAAAAACTGTAATTTTTACGCACCTTAAGGTTGATATTAGAACCTCCAAAGTATAATCACGTTCTCTTTTCAAGAGACACGGACAGTTGGGTGAGTTGGCTGAAACCACATCCCTGCTAAGGATGCGAAGGGGTAACCCTTCCGAGAGTTCGAATCTCTCACTGTCCACCACTTGAAATGAGACTTCTTTTTAAACATTCCGGATTAGCTCAGCGGTAGAGTAGGTGACTGTTAATCACTTGGTCACTGGTTCGAATCCAGTATCCGGAGCCACTTATCAATAAACCCCATAAACACTCTACTTACAAACAAACAACTTAGACAATGTGCCCATATGTGCCTATAATATTCCTGTTAAAAACGTAGCTCTTTTCCTATTTTCCTGCTTCCTATACTTAGCGTACATCTGCAATGTCATAGAGATATCTGTATGTCCAAGCATATGTGAAACTCAGAGAATGTCCTCACCGTGTTCGATCATCACAGTTGCAAACGTGTGTTGCACTTTAAACTCGAACACCTTTTATATCCATACTGTAGGAGAAATATGTCCTTCAATTAACTTCAAGCATTACCAAAAGCAACCCAGGTTACAAACTAGCTTTACCCAATGATATAGCGACGGTTCTCATAGCTGTGGAAGTAGATTGGAATTATTAGGAACTACAACGATTTATTGGTAAAAGTGTTAGAGAAACTTTGGGGGAAATACAATTACTTTATTCCATTAATTTTTACTTTAGAGTAATAGTATTTGATATTGTGAATTAGGATAATAGACGATGATATAGGGACAATTTTAATAATTTTTATGCTAGCCTATAAAAACTAGCTTTATAATTAAAACTTATTATTTAGGAAAAAAACAAATATGAAGGGTACAGATGAGTCTTCATTTAAAATTACTATTCTTTTTATCTTCTTTATTTGTAATAGCAATAATAAATTCTATTTTTCTTTTTAGCCTTGAAAGGAATGGCGAAAACAAATTAAAATGGGAACATCACACTCATGAAGTTATATTACAAACAGAAAAATTTTTAAGTTTTATGAAGGACATTGAAACTGGACAAAGAGGTTTTTTACTTACAAAAAATATTACTTATCTAGAACCTTATAATATCGGTCTAGTTAATACAAAAGTGTATTTTAAAAAGTTACAGGAATTAACTTCTGACAACCCTGAGCAGCAAAAACGTCTAAAATTAATCAAAAAATCTATGGAATTAAAATTTACTGAACTAGCTGAGACTATTAAATTGACACGAGAGAACAATAATAACAAGGCTCTTGAAATAGTTAAACAAAACCTTGGTAAACAGTATATGGATGATATGAGAGATTTACTAAATGAATTTATCAATGCAGAGACAATTTTGTTAAAAGAAAGAGAAAGTGAATATACAAAAAATAGTACTATGATAGTTAACATACTAAATATTGAAGTAATATTGTTTGTTCTCTTAGCTTTACTGACTGTTTCATTTTTAAATAAAAATTTATTTACTCCACTAAAATTATTACTTTCATACACACAGAAAATGGAAAAAGGAGAAAAAATAAATATAGCAGATAGAGATATTAGATCAAATGATGAAATAGGATGTCTACAATCCAGTTTCTTTAAAATGCATGATACTGTACGTAATAGAACTAAAGAGTTGCAAAATCATAAAGATGAACTAGAGTTAAAGGTCAAACAGAGAACAGAGGAAATCCATAATCAGAAAGAATTGCTTGAAGAGGCACAAAGAATTTCTCATCTTGGTGGCTGGGAGTGGGATATCACGACCAATGAAGCTAAATGGTCTAATGAAGTTTTTCGTATTTTTGGAGAAGAACCGCAAAGCTTTATACCGACATACGATCGTTTTTTATCCTATCTTTCTGAAAAGGTACAAACTTTTTTAAAAAAGGCTCTGACTGATGCTATCAATAACAAAGAACGTTATTTCTTAGTGCATGAAATACATCGTAAGGATGGCACGATACGTTATATTCAAGGATCTGGAAATGCAAAATACAATGATCAGGGTGAAGCCATTTCTATGATCGGTACGATGCTTGATATTACTGAGCGCTATCATTTGGAAGAAGAACTCAAACTCTCGGCGAGTGTATTTACCCATGCATATGAAGGGATTATAATTACTGATAGCGATCATAATATTATTGATGTCAATAAAGCTTTTGTTAATATCACAGGTTTTTCACCTTCTGAAGTACTTGGTAAAAATCCAAATATCCTTCAATCCGGACGTCAAGATGAGAACTTTTATAAGCAACTCTGGAACAATCTAAAAGAAAATGGTTTTTGGGAAGGTGAACTTTGGAATAGAAAAAAGAGCGGAGAAGAGTATGCTGAGCATTTAACTATCAGTGCTGTTTATGATGATAATAAAGTAGTACAAAACTATGTTGCTATTTTTACAGATATCACACTATACAAACAGCAGCAAGAAGAACTTGAACATATGGCTCATTATGACATGTTAACAAATTTGCCAAATCGTGTTTTATTTACTGATCGTATGTATCAGGCCATGGCGCAGGCTTCTCGTAGAGAGAAACTAATATCTGTAGTATACATAGATCTTGATGGTTTTAAAGAAGTTAATGATACATATGGACATGAAGTTGGCGATAAACTACTTATAATATTGTCTGAACGTATGAATAAACTACTTCGTAAAAGTGATACTCTTTCTCGCATTGGTGGAGATGAGTTTGTTGCCTTATTGATAGATGTTTCAGATAAAACTTCAGTTATCTCATTCTTCACACGGTTACTTGAAGTCACCTCAGAACCAGTTCCTATTGATGATTTACTTCTAAAAGTTTCAGCAAGCATTGGTGTAACATTTTATCCACAAAATGAAGAGTTAGATATGGATCAGATTATTAAACAAGCAGATCAAGCTATGTATCAAGCAAAGATGTCTGGTAAAAGCCGCTATTTTATTTTTAATCCGGAAGATAATCCTTAATATGTGATCTAATGAAAAAACGAGTGCCTAAATAATAGTTTTGGCAGACTCTGCCAAAAATGTGCCCATTAGTGCCTATAATATTCCTGTTGAAAACGTAGCTCTTTTCCTATTTTCCTATTTTCCTGCTTCCTATACTTAGCGTATATCTGCAATGTCATAGAGATATCTGTATGTCCAAGCATATGAGACACCCAGAGAATGTCCTCACCGTGTTCGATCATCACAGTTGCAAACGTGTGTTGCACTTTAAACTCGAATTGGCGATAGATTCACCATTCAGGACCTCTTTTGCTCTTTAATCTGCGCAAGTCTGTAATACCCCAGGGCAGTCTCTTGCACGACTCAGAATTCAGCTCTTCGCTGTATTGGACTGTTACTCCTTGACCTTCTCTGTTGACGACTCTTCTCTTTATAATCAATATTTAATTCGTTTAATGTGTGACCTGGAAGGAGATCCCTTTCGGGATAATTAGTTGACTCAGAACTATAAATGATAAAATATTTATTAATGTTAAAATAAATTAATGTACATTTAATATTATTTTTTGTAATCTATCTACGTAATTCAAATTAAGGAGTCTAAAATGAAATTTTTAGCATTTGTTTCAGCATTAATGCTGAGTGTGTCACTGTGGGCGGTAAATATTAATACTGCTTCTGTCGAAGAGTTGGCGACGCTGCCGGGTATTGGTCAAGGTACGGCTGATAAGATCGTTAAGTACCGTAAAGACCATAAGTTCAAGACAACGTCAGACCTTATGGAAGTCAAGGGCATTGGCTCGAAGAAGTTCGAGAAGATCAAGTCAAAATTGAGTGTCTAGTAAAATAGACTAAAAAACAAGCTTCAAAATCACAATAGTACTAGTTCATAGGTCTCACCTATGAACAGGACAAACTTCCCACTTACAAAATATCAATCTACAAACTTATTTCGATCTCAGTTTTCACAACATTGATAAGTTTTTGATGTTAATAAAGTATAATAATAGATAAAAATATAAATCATAGAATTTAATAATGAATGTGGATAATTTTTAATGCAAAATAAAATAGCTGTTATTGGTCTAGGATATGTTGGTCTGCCTCTTGCCGTAGAATTTGGCAAACAGTATGAGACTATCGGTTTCGACATAGCGCAGTGGCGTATCGATGAACTCAACAGTGGACACGACAGAACCTTAGAAGTTGAAAAAGATGTTCTGCAAGACGTTTTGCAAAACAGTCAGCTCTCTTTCACTAATGTTTTAGCAGACATCGCAGCGTGTAACATCTACATCGTTACTGTTCCTACACCGGTAGATGTACACAAACGGCCTGACCTCACACCACTGATCAAAGCTACCGAGTCCGTTGCAAAACTGCTTAAAAAAGATGACATTGTCATCTACGAATCCACGGTCTACCCCGGAGCGACGGAAGAGGAGTGTGTGCCGCTTCTCGAGAAGATCAGCGGACTCCGGTTCAACGAAGGTTTTTTCTGCGGGTACTCTCCAGAGCGTATTAATCCCGGTGACAAGAAACACACCGTTACCAAAATTCTCAAAGTAACGTCTGGTTCGACGCCGGAAATTGGGCAGAAGGTCGATGCCCTTTACAAAAGCATCATTACAGCTGGCACCCATTTGGCACCAAGCATTAAGGTGGCGGAAGCGGCGAAGGTCATTGAAAACTCTCAGCGTGACATTAACATCGCTTTTGTCAATGAACTTGCGATGATCTTTAACAAGCTGGACATTGACACTGATGCGGTTCTCGAAGCGGCCGGAACCAAATGGAACTTTTTGCCTTTTAAACCGGGTCTTGTCGGCGGGCACTGCATCGGTGTGGATCCTTACTACCTGACCTACAAAGCGCAGCAGGTCGGCTACAACCCGGAGATCATCCTCGCAGGCCGTCGTCTGAATGACAACATGGGCGCTTATGTCGCTAACCAGGTTGTCAAACTGATGATCAAAAAAGGGAAGCGCATTGAAGGCGACAGGGTCTTAGTTTTAGGCATCACCTTTAAAGAGAACTGTCCCGACATCAGAAACACTAGGGTCATCGACCTAATTACTGAAATGCAAGAGTTTGGCGCCTTGGTCGATGTGTATGACCCTTGGGCAGATGCAAAAGAGGTTGAAGATGAATACGGTGTTGCATTGACCTCAAAAACTGAGTTAGATATGCACACTTATGATGCAGTCATATTGGCTGTTGCGCATGATGCATTTATAGATGAGAGCTTATGTGTTGATATTGATAGAACAAGGTGTGTTATCTACGATATCAAATCAGTTTTAGACAGCAGTGATGGAAAGTTATAGATATGACAGAATTTGAACAGTTATTAGAGCGTTTTAAAACAGAACAGTACACGTGGCTTATTACCGGCGTAGCCGGTTTCATTGGTTCCAACCTGGCTGAGTTTCTGTTGAAAAACAACCAAAAGGTCGTCGGTCTTGACAACTTCTCTACCGGGTATCAAAAAAACATCGATGAAGCGCTGGAATCGGTTAGTGGCGAACTAGGGAAGAACTTTACATTTATCGAAGGTGACATCGCAGATCTTGCAACATGTGAAAAAGCCTGCAAGGGAGTAGATATTGTTTTGCATCAGGCGGCTTTAGGCTCGGTTCCGCGCTCCATCGCTGACCCCATAACCTCTAACAACTCCAACATCACCGGTTTTCTAAACATGTTGACGGCAGCTAAAGACGCTGGGATCAAACGTTTTGTCTACGCTTCATCAAGCTCGGTCTACGGTGACTCAAAAGAGCTGCCAAAAGTCGAAGAGCGGACAGGAAAACTGCTATCACCCTATGCCGTGATGAAGATGAGCAACGAGCTTTATGCAGGTGTCTTCACAAAGACCT
>JBATWM010000145.1:0-2307 GCA_049672605.1 Sulfurimonadaceae bacterium | reverse complement strand
CCCTCAACCTCTCCAAAAACAGACTTGAGTCTGAAGTCATTAGGCTTCATGCGGTGAAAATAGCCGCTCATAAGGTTGGAGGAGCCGCCCACCATGGAGCCGTTCCAGAAGTTCCAACCGCTCTCTTCGCCCGTTTCCCGAACGACCTCTCCATCTTCATCGAAGGTTTCGATGACATGCTGTTCGTCTTGGAGTTTAGGGGTATAAAGAGAACGTCTTGCAACGGCGATCTCATCTTTTTTAAAATCATTCTCGTTGTAAAGCGGCCCTTTCTCCAGGACAATGACCTTGAAACCCGCTTGCGCCAATGTGTACGCAACAGGCGCGCCGCCTGCCCCGCTGCCGATGATGCAGATGTCTGCTTGTTTGATCATATCGCCACCTCATTAGGGCGTGGAAAACCGGGCTGAAACTCCAGCCATTTCCAACCTGCACCGTCTACATTACCGCCATAAATTGGGTCAGAGAAGACACTCTCAAAGTAATAGCTCATCATCTTATAGAGCCAACTATCGCCCCAGCGCAACATCGAGACTTTCTTTAAAAGCTGCTCTTTTTTGTCATGATTCAATTTAACGAAGTCTTTGCCAAACTCTTCGTTAGCGGTCTCGTTTAACCAGCGCGCGCCGTTGATAAGGTACTCTCGATTTTCGATGTCAATGCGTTTGTCGCTCAAGACACCTTTGAAGTAGCCCATGACGTTCAGCTTGGAAGTGACATAGCCGTCTTTGTCATTAAATAAGTGGTTGATGAGGGCATCAAAGATCTTGTATGTTTCAGTACTTGCGTTATTGGTAAGTGCATACTTTTTAGCAGCTATACCGACAAGGAGTGCGACGCCTACTGCGCCGCTGTACTGGAAAAAATCACGTCTGGTTATCATGGTTTGATTGTAGCATAAGAAGAGGACTTTTAATGTGATGTTAGGTACTTACCTGAGTAAATTGTGAAGTGTTTAATGATTTATTATGTGTTTGTTCTTCGTTGAACATTGAACTATCCATGACTTCTCTCATACTTTTTTACGCCGCAAAAAAAGTACGCAAAAAAGCTCTCGAATCGGCTTCGAGGTCGACAAGCTGTCGACTACCAAGTCTCCGTTAGATTACTTCCTAAAAACGCACGGGTCACTACGTTCAATGCGTTTTATTAACGGAAGCAATCTAACTCCGCCTTGCTCTGTAGATGCTGCGAGAAGAGCTAAGCGGTAACGCATTTATCTATGTAAAAGCTTACGCTTTTATCCCTGTTCAAATAATCTCTTAGCAGTCAGTACATGAGTCGTATAAGTTTAGAGAATAGTAAATTAGCTGCTTTAGGGATTGAATGTCTACGTCAGAAGAACAGCGTCTCTCTCTTTTTCTCGAAAACTATCTCTCTGACGCGACAGAGAGAAAAAGTTCGGACAATCACAGTTTAAAAGTAGAGGGAGTATTAAATCAAAATGAAGTTAAGCTTATCTCTATTTCTTCACCTTGATGCTCACTAGGGTTTTTAGAGATACCCTTAAGTATAAGTGCAAGATAAATCAACAAACAATCACTACAAGACGATTAACACATTAAGAATATTTCTGTACCCTTTCACTACTAAAACAGATAGGAAAAACATGAGACTTTCAGTTTTTACCAACACAAAATTATTCACCCTCGAAGATAGTGCCAAAGACATCTTTATGAACCTAGTCCTGACACCAGACGACAACAACCAGGTGCTGCCGGTGCAAGAGTTAGATGACATGATGATGTTACGCGCCAAAAACCTTACACTAGGCAACGGCATCGATGCACTAATCAAAAACGAGATCATCGAAGCCTTTGAAGACCTCAAAGAAGGTGACCGCTTCTTGATGAACCAAGCCTTTATTACCGACATCAAAAGTGCCGAAGCAGCCTATTACTGGCGAATTGTCGCGCTTTTGAATGACGGTTCCAAGCGTAGTGCAACAGAAGCACAGGGAATCGCACGTATGGGTGAACGCGAGTTCGATGTGCGTTATAAAGAACAAGAAGTAGAGAAGTAGCTTTTAGTAGCGTTTTTAGCTGCTCTCAGGTAAAATACGCGCATGATTGATTTAGATAATAGAACAGACGCAATTGTAAATGTCGAATTGCTGCAACGTATAGCCGATAGCCTGTCTGACAGAGAGATAGAACTTATCTTGACGAATGATGAAGAGATGGCGAAGATAAACGAAGAGACGCGTGACATCGCCAAGTCAACGGATGTATTAAGCTTCCCCTTCTTTGAGATGCCGGGTGCACCGCTTGGGAGCATCGTCATCTCTGAAGATTATGTCACAGCCGG
>JBATWM010000144.1:0-6931 GCA_049672605.1 Sulfurimonadaceae bacterium | reverse complement strand
GCTTGCTGCATATTGTGCGTAACGATAACGATCGAGACTTTATCTTTAAGTTCAGTCACCAGCTCTTCGATACCCTGTGTCGAGATAGGGTCAAGGGCAGATGTCGGCTCATCAAAAAGAAGGATCTCAGGTTCAACTGCAATAGCACGTGCAATACAGAGACGCTGCTGCTGACCGCCTGAAAGACCGTTGGCATCATGTTTAAGTCTATCTTTTACCTCTTTCCAGATCGCCGCATCTTTAAGTGCTTTTTCAACACGATCACCCAGTTCACTCTTGTTTTTCATACCTTGCAGACGTAGACCGTAAGCAACATTGTCATAGATACTCATAGGAAAAGCGGTCGGCTTTTGAAAGATCATTCCGATGTTGACACGCAGGTTGATCAGGTCCTCTTGAGCATCCAGGATATTGCGGCCGTTATAGATGATCTCACCCTCATACTTATTACCCGGGTAGAGGTCATGCATACGGTTAATAGAACGAAGCAGTGTAGATTTACCGCAGCCTGAAGGACCGATAAGTGCCGTAATCGAGTTTTTAGCGATCGGCATCGTGATCTGTTTAAGACTTGGCTCATCAGCACTTGCATAGGTAAACTCAAAGTTGTTTATTTCGAGTGCTCTCTCTTCTGTGACATTGCAGATCGTTGCCATTATTTGCCTTTTTTAGTTAGTAGAATAAGACGGCCTATGATGTTAAGACCGAGGATAAACATAGAGAGAATAAAGGCAGCGGCCCAGCCCAGGCGCTGCCAATCTTCGTATGGACTTGTTGCATAATTATACATCGTAACCGTTAGTGATGCCATTGGTTCAAAGAGGTCCGTACTCATAAAGTTATCGTTAAATGAGGTAAAGAGCAGTGGTGCCGTCTCTCCTGCAACACGGGCAACCCCAAGCAAGACACCCGTTAAGATACCCGCTTTAGCACCGCGATAGACAATTTGCGTGATCACCTTGTATTTAGGCGCACCCAGCGCAAAAGCCGCTTCACGCAGTGTTGTCGGAACAAGGTGAAGCATGTCGTCAGTCGTGCGCAAGATGATAGGCAGCATAATGATCGTAAGCGCCACAATACCAGCCAGTGCACTAAAGTGGCCCATCGGTATGACCATGATCGCATAGACAAAAGAGCCGACAACGATACTTGGAGCCGACATCATGATGTCAGAGACATCACGGATGATCTCGGCCAGTTTCGACTTTTGACCATACTCGCTAAGGTAGGTACCGGCTAAAATACCCAGTGGTACACCGACGACAGTCGCCGCACCAACAATGATAAGCTGACCGATCAGAGCCTGCTTGAGACCGCTCTCTTCGTAACCCGGAGGCGCCCCTTCGAAGATAAAGATGTCCCAGTTTATCGCCTCGACACCATTACTTACCAGTATAAAAAGGATCCAAAAAAGAAACCCTAGACCGATCATCGCTGAAAGTGTTGAGAGCACCATGACAAGGCGGTTGATCATAACGCGTTTTTGTGTTGCGGTCATTAGGCTCTCCTTGTACGGCGAAGGAAGTAGAACTTCGCTATCGAGATAATAGTGAAGCTGATCACTAACAGTATAAGAGCCAACTCAAAGAGGCTTGAGAAGTAGAGGTCTGTGTCCGCCTCTGTAAACTCATTAGCCAATGTAACCGGAATGGAGGTCGCCGGCTGTGTCAGGTCAAGCGACACTTTGTGCACATTACCCATAACAAAGGTAACGGCCATCGTCTCGCCGATAGCTCGACCAAGGGCCAAGATAAGGGCACCGATGATCCCCGCCTTTGAGTAAGGGATCACAATGTCTTTAATGACATCCCATTTGGTGCCCCCAAGTGCATAGGCAGACTCTTTTAAGATGTCAGGCGTTGTGTTCATCGCGTCGCGGGTAACCGCAGCCATAAATGGCAAGATCATGATCGCAAGGACGATCCCCGCAGTCAACATACCGATACCGATACCGCCAAAAAGATCACGAACGATCGGCACAAAGTAAAAAAGACCCCACATACCGTAGATGACAGAAGGGATGGCAGCTAGCAGCTCGATAGAGACACCGACCGGCGCCTTTAGCTTTTCGTGTGCGATCTCACTTAAAAAGATGGCCACGCCGATAGCAACAGGGACCGCAAGCACCATCGCCAAAAAAGTGGAGATAACAGAACCCATGATCGCTGCATAGGCACCGAACTTCTCAAGGTTAGGCGCCCATTTCGACTCTGTGACAAAGTCAAGACCGAAGGTCTGCATCGAGAGCAGAGACTCTTGAAACAGAACAGTGAAGATCCATGCAGTGATCAGCAATACAGTGATTGCGATCAGTCGGGTTGCATTGGCAAAGATATTGTCTATGATTTTTGTCATATAGGCACTGCTTCCGTATTTTAAAATATAGACGCGATTTTAGAATAGTTTGGTTACAAGAAGGTTACATTTAAAGGTCAAAGTCCTATTTTAGGAGGCTAATGTGGTAATTGAAGCTCCCTCTTTAGCCATGACAGCGCTTCTAAATGCGTTGTGATCTCTCCATCCATCTGTGCTTCATACGCCTTTTGCAAAATTATTTTAAACGTTTTTGATGGTGCCAGACCTGCATGAAGGAGGTCCCGCCCCTGTAAAAGAGGCGCTATAGGGGTATTTGTGACATTAAGCTCTTCAGCTCTTTTAGACAGCCATTCACCCGCTTTAAAATCACCTTGACGTGCCTCTTGAGTGGTACGGCCCAAAAAGTCAGCTTTGCAAAGCAAGATCAGCTCTTCAATATTTACCTGATTGGCCAGACGACGAATAGCAGCTGACTTCGCCCACTGTTTGTAAAACTGTTTCGGTTTGAGATGATATTTGACCAGCGGTACGACGCTTTCAACAAGTGCTTTTTCATCGCTCAGTCTCTCAAGCAATCTCTGCGTTAAAGGGACACCGCTGTTTTCATGGCCGATAGCACGGATCCGTCCGTCGATCATCTTGGTTGTATTTGCCTTTCCAAGGTCGTGACACAGTGCGGCAAGAGAGAGGTAGAGGTTCCTCTTTTTGTCTGCAGTGTGGAGTTTTGTCATTTCATCAACTACCATCAATGTGTGTACCCAGACATCGCCTTCAGGATGATAGTCAGGATCTTGCGGCACCCCTTGAAGCGCTTTGAGTTCAGGAAAGTTGTCCAACATATTAAATTCATCCATCAGCGCAAAACCGATGGAGGGCTTTTTACTTTTTAAAAGCAGCTTTTTTACCTCTTCAAAAACACGCTCTTTTGGGAGTTCATCCAGCATCTTTTTTTCTACCATTTCATGGGCTAAGTCACGAAGCTCTTGAGAAGTTTCGAGTTCAAAACGGGCTGCAAACTGTACAGCACGATAAAGGCGAAGCGGATCTTCTACAAAGGTCTGGGCGTTGACGACGTCAAGTCGTCTGTTTTTAAGATCATCCTGACCGTTAAACGGGTCAAGAAGCTCTTTGCTCTTCAGGTCATAGCCCATCGCATTAATGGTAAAGTCGCGCCTAGCGGCTGCCTCTTCGAAACTAAGCGCCCCATCAAGTGTGACACAGAAGCCTTTGTGGCCCTGAGTGACCTTCTCCTCTTGACGGGGAAGAGAAAAGTCCACTTCTATATCAGAGAGTTGCAGCTTAATCACCCCAAAACTTTTGCCGACACTATGGACCTTGCCAAAGGGAAGCAGAAGTTTTTCCAGACCTGAAAGGCTTTTACATCCAAACACTTCAATATCAATATCTTTGGAGGGGATGTTCAAAAGAGTGTCGCGCACGTAACCGCCTACCACAACAGGACGGTACTCTTTTTTTATAAGGGCATCGATGATGGGGTCTAATAATGCAGGCAGGTTTATCATTAGGTTATTTTAGCGTATTTTAGAAGGGTGGCGCTCCAAAAACTTTATAAGGGCACCTCCAAAACCCTAGTTAGTCTCAGAGGTGCCCTTAGTCGCTTTCATCATATTTTTCAAAGAGAAGCCAAAGAGAGAACCTTTGCCGACCTTGCTTTCAATGATCAGTTCAGAGTCATGAAGTTTCAATATATAACTGACAATAGCAAGGCCAAGCCCCATGGAGTTGTCCCAGGTGTTTTTGTGAACCCGGTAGAACTTGGAGGCGACTTTATCAATTTCACTTTCACTGATCCCCATTCCCTTGTCGATCACCATCAATTTAGAATCAATAAGGCTGATCGTCACATCTTCATCAGAGTATTTCAGCGCATTGTCTACAAGATTGGTCAAGACATTGTCCAACATATCTTTGTCCGCAGAGACAATGCACTCTTCGCCAGTGAAATGTATCTCTCTGTCACGGTATTTTGTTGAGAGGTTGAGAATGACATCTTGAATGAGATCAGAAAGGTTAAATGTCATAGGATGAACATGCAGATCATTGTTTTCTAGTTTCACAGACAAGGCCAAGCGGTCGATCATGTAAGAGATCTTTCGTGCATTGGAGAGGATCTTGTCTAAAAATCGTACTCGGATCTTCGGGTTGACATTGGGATCATCCAAAAGTGTATCGGCATACCCCATGATCGAGGCGAGAGGGTTTTTAAACTCATGCGAGATCGCAGAGAGAATGTCGTTGCGCTGTTTGTTGACAAGGCGCAGTTTGGCAGTATATTTGCGTTTTTGTTTGTCTCTGGTGGCCAATTTTTTAGCAAGATCTTTGAGGTTTAAAGCGATATGTAAAAACTCTTTAAAATATTGTGTTTTGAGAACTGCTTTATAGTTTTTATTAGAGATCTCATCAAGATATTTGACGATCTGTTCGATGTCATAACGCACCCGTTTACTCATCTGATAAGCTGCAACAAGCCCGATGATCATAAAGATAATAAAGATGATAATAAGACGTGACCAGAGGGTGTAGAAATTTGACATGATCGTGTTAAGCGGTGTAGCCAGACGAAGATAGATGATCTGGTCATCCACTAAGATCTTTTTAGCGACATAGAGATAGTGAATGTGTGTCGTCGTGGAGTAGCGGGTGTCAACACCTAAACCATCTCGTCTAGCCTGCATGATCTCATAACGGTTAGCATGGTTTTCCATAGTGAACTTATCACTGTAGCTGTCAGCCTGAACGGTGCCATCTTCAGCGACAAAAGTGACACGGTCTTGAATAGCAGCATGGGTGTTGGCAGCGATACGGTCAAGGTCGCTGATATGATACGGCTGCATCTGCATCAAGGTTATACTCTGTTCAAGCTGTTCTCTGTTTTCAGTAATAACAAAAGATTTGAGCGTGTAGTAACTGATGACCGATGAAATAATCAATGTGGCCATAAAAAGGCCGACAACATTGGCAAAAAAGAAGTGGTGGAGTTTTAACACAGTGTGTAGCCTACACCTCTAACCGTTTTAATATACTCTTTGGATTTATCGGGGTCGATCTTCTCTTTAAGACGGTTGATCGCTACATTGACAGTACGATCTTGGTAGATCGCATCGCTGCCCCAAACATGTTCAAGCAGATAGTCACGATCCAAGACGATATTTTGGTTTCCTATAAGGGTGTGAAGCAGGTCGAACTCAAGCTTGGTCAGCTCAATGTTTTTACTGTCAATATAAAGTTCTCTGGAACCAAGGTCCAAGGTGATATCCCGGTAGATCACCTTGCCTTCAGTTTTATCTTTTTTAGTGCGTTTGAGAACTGCTTTTATACGTAAAACAAGCTCTTTCATGTTGAAGGGCTTGGTGATGTAGTCATCACCGCCACGCTCAAAACCCTCTTCAATGTCACTCTCTTTGTTTTTGGCACTCAGATAGATGACGGGGGTCTCAACACCGATGTCACGCATCTGTGCAACAAACTCACTTCCCTCGACACCGGGAAGGTTACGGTCCATAATAAGCAGGTCAACAGGCTCCTCTTCTAAGAGTTGCGCTACATTTTTAGTGCTGGTAAAACCGATAGTATCAAAGCCCTCTTTTTCGAGGTTATATTCGATGAGTTCCAAGATATCTTCCTCATCTTCTACAATAACAATAAAAGCACTCATCTTAACTCCTCAAAACACGTATAGCCGGGGTGATTTTAGTAGATGTTTATCTCTCCGCCTTTTGCTGCATAGAGCAACAGATTAGCGATATTAACTGAACGATCACAAGCACGCTCTAATTTACGTAGTGTACCAAGTATGCGAACATATTCGACTGAAAGCTCTTGCTCTCCCATGATCTGCGTCATGATCTCTTTTTCTAAGATACTGAAAAGATCATCATTTTTGCTCTCTTCGACCATGATCTTGCGATAGAGCTCTTCAACATTACACTCACCAGGTTTGTTGAAACACTCTTCAATGTACTTCATTGCATTGAGTGAGGTTGTGTGAAGCTGTATAACGATCTCATCAAACGGTGCCAGGTTGCAATCGCCTTCACAATGTTCACGCATACGTCTAGCATACTTTTTACTTCCCTCTGCAATACGCAAAAGTTCATTGGTCAGCTTTAGGTAGGCCACCAACATACGCAGTTCCTGCGCTTCCGGTCCAAAAAGAGCAAAGGTCTTAATGATCTCATTGTCAATAGCATTTGCCTCAGAATCAATCGATTTAAGAACATTTCTAACAGTGTCGTATTGTGCAAGATCATGCGCTTTATAGGCATCAAGTGTGATTTGATTAGCCTCAACTACTTGTCCCATCAGCTCTGCGATCATACTCTGAATATCTTTGATCTTCTGTTCGTACTTTGGTAGCATAATGCTCCTTATCTACATTTATTGGCGCGATTGTACCGAGGCTATGTAACAAAATGGTTACAGAGACATAAGAAAGTGTAATCGATAGGTTATTTGAGCGATTTATTATTACATAAAAGGATCAATAATGGGAAATATACCTCTTGATGTAGTGAGCAAAAAGGTAAAAAAATATTTTGTTAGATTAATAGCGAAGGTACATCGTTTTGAAAAAGAGCTCAAAAAGCAGTGATCT
>JBATWM010000143.1:0-14939 GCA_049672605.1 Sulfurimonadaceae bacterium | reverse complement strand
ACCCCCAAAGATGACATTCCGATGTTAACCGAGAATTCATGGGTACCTGAGCTTCCACCGTCATTTCCTGATGTTGCCGTTGAAGGTGAAGTAACCACTATAGAGATCGAAGGGGTTCCTGTCACCTTTAGACACTATCCGGGCCACTGTCCAGGCTGTTCAACCATTGAGATAGAAGATGCCATGTTCAGCGGAGACTTTATCTTCGATCGAAGCATCGGTAGAACGGACTTCCCCTACTCTTCACCGCAAGATATGGCCGATTCGCTCAAACGCTTCATGGCACTCGACTTTGACAAAACTGTCTACCCAGGCCATGGCGGTACAACCAGTATCAAAGCAGAGCAGAAAAATGCACCGTATTGGATCCAGAGCCTAATTTAAAGTGCAAAGAGCGCTAAATCTATTACCCTTTTAAAACATGTTCTTTTGTGACATAGGTCTTAAAACTTGCCGTAAAGACATCTCTACCGTGACAGTGACCAACGACCTCGACAACCGCTTTAGCACCCTCTTGTTCTACAATGGTCGCTTCAAAGTCGATAACATCACCCTTTGCACTTGGCGCTATAAAGCGACAGGTGCTGCCTGTAAGCACCACATTGGGTTCATTGATGGCACACATCGCCGCAAAGTCAGCAGCACCGAAGATAAAACCGCCATGGATCAGACCCTCTTCGTCTGCCACCATCTTGGCATCTGTTTTTAGCTGTACTTTTGCATACCCTTTGGCAAGTTTAACCACCTCACCACAGAGCTTGGTATTGATGTTTAAGTGGGTGTTTTGTGCCATCACTTCTCCTTTGGTTTTTTAATAAGACGGACATAGACACGTTTTGGTGCAGGATACCCTTCGACGGTCTTAGTTGCGTCATCTGGATCCAAAAAGTCCTCAAGGCTTTGACCTTCTATCCACTCCGTTTTACGCTGCTCGTCCGCAGAGGTCACAGAAGTCTCCAGCACCTCAAAGTCACTAAACCCAGAGCGCAGACACCAGTTTTTAAGTGCAGCAATTGTTGGTACAAAGTAAATATTTGGGATTTTTGAGTAACTCCCTTGCGGACAGAGGGCCATCTCCTCATCACCATCGATCATAAAGGTATCAAGAATGACTTCACCCTCACTGTCAAGGCCTTTAAAAAGCTGTTTTAACATTGTAACGGGATCACTACGGTGATAAAGCACCCCTAAACAAAAGATGGTATCGAACTTCTCTTCGTAAAACGGCAGGTGTTCTACACCTAAAAGCTCATACTTAATATCCGTTTTCGCAAAATGGTTAATAAAATCGAACTGTGTCTTATAAACTGCTGATGGGTCAAAACCGACTAAAGAGGCGGGCTTGTCCTCTTGCATACGAAAAAGGTAATAGCCATTGTTGCACCCGATGTCAGCAACACGCTTGCCTTCAAGGTTGAAATGGGGACGTAGCAGATTGTATTTCATAAAACTCTGCCACTCAGTGTCGATAAAGAGGCCAAAAAGGTCAAACGGTCCTTTACGCCACGGCATCATCATTCGAGCAACTGACGCAATTTGTTCATGATCGATAGTCTCTTTTGTCTGTAAAGAGACTGTATCTTCCAGTGAGAGTGTTACATCAACTTCCGGCAGTGACGCCAGAGCCTCACGCAAAGGCTTGATGTTTTTCCACGTCATCCATTTTTCACGCTCTGTGCGCAGGGCATTTAAATCCATTATCATCTTTCTCGCTAAGTAGTTGTATTTTAGCTAAAGCTTGTTAAAATTCTTTTCATGCGCATCGAAAAAAAAGCAACACTAATTTCATCTTCAACGGCAGCACTTCTAGTCACTATCAAAATGATCGTAGGTATCATGAGTGGCTCTGTCGCTATTCTCGCCTCCGCCATTGACTCTTTTCTAGATCTTTTAGTCTCTATATTTAACTATTTTGCCCTACACCATTCCGAGAAAGAAGCTGACGCCAAGTTTAATTTTGGCCGAGGTAAACTCGAGGCAATTGCCGCCGTTATGGAAGGCACCATTATCTCGATCTCTGGACTTTTCATTCTCTACAATGCTATAGAGAAGCTTCTACACCCTAAAGCGATCGCTTATATGGATATGTCGCTTATCGTGATGGGGGTCTCCATCGTCTTAACAGGAGCGTTAGTTCTCTTTTTGGTCAATGTTGCCAAAAAGACCGGGAACCTTGTTATTCGTGCCGATGCACTTCACTACCAGACAGACCTTTATACCAATGGTGCCATCTTAATCGCGCTGGGTGTCATTCATTTTACTGATTTTGAGATCATCGACCCGCTGTTAGGTATTGGTATCACCATCTATATGATCTACTCAGCCTACCCGATCATCAAAGAGGGCATTTTGATGTTGATGGATATCGCCTTGGATGAAGAAGAGATCGAAAAGATCCAGAAGTACCTTTCGCGTGTTGAGAACATCAATGGTTCCCATCACCTTACTACACGCCGTTCCGGTTCAGACATCTTTATCACCGTTCACGTAGTTTTTAACATCTCCATCTCACTCTATGATGCACACCGCATCTCTGACAAGATCGAAGAAGGTCTTCAAAGACTCTTTAAAGATGAACGTGTCCACTCCATTATTCATATGGACCCGTATGATGACTCTGATATCAACGACGAAGAACACTAAAAGGAATTAAAATGACAAGTACTAATGTACAGTGTAATACTCTACTCCATGGATTATGTAAAAAACTGGCACTCATCACACTCTGTAGTCTAAGCTTAATGGCGAACCCTTACGAAAGTAACAAAGAAGAGCTTGACTCAGTAATAAAAATTGGGCAGGAAGTCTCTACGACACTGCTACAAACCCTAGGCAAAAACCTTAAAAAACAGATGGAAGCTGGCGGTCCTATGGCAGCTGCAGAGTTTTGCACAACCAAAGCCTATACCTTGACAGCAGCTATTGATGATCAATATGGGAAAGATGTTCAGGTAAAGCGCATCTCTCTTAAAGAGCGTAACCCTGCTAACCAGGTACAAGGTGAAGAGAAAGTTATCTTAGAGTCACTTGACAACCTGCAGAGAAATGGTGTTGTACTGCCACCGTACCTAGTAGAACGTGTTAACAAAGATACGTATAAGTTCTACAAACCGCTTATGATCAATAAACAGGTCTGTCTGAAATGTCATGGAGATATTGGTAAGAACCAAAAACTTTCACAATTTCTTGAAAACACCTATCCACATGACAAAGCAACAGGGTACAGTATGGGCGATCTTCGCGGTGCTGTTGTGGTAACAATTAAAAAATAGAGTACAACACTGTAGGGAAAGTGCCCTACGCAACGCTCTCTTTAAATGCCTCTGCTGACATCGCATGCAGTCGACGCTCTAGTCGGTCGATCACTTCAAGAAGTTGATGTGAGACCTCAAGCAGTTGGTCGTAATACTCTTTGGCAATATCTTTATCACTATCTGAAATCTTTTTCTTCATATTAAACAGTTTAGAGAAGAACGAACGGTTCATCTCACCAAAATAGACTTTAAATATTTTCATATACATGTCATGCAGATTAAAGTGCAGTGTTTCTATCTCATGCAAGCAGTCCATGCCTGGAATAGCGTTAAGGTTTTGTCCATCACTATAAAACCATTGACCAAATTTACATTCAGTACAGTCAACAGGAATAGCCTCTTTCTCTACCGGCAGACCTTCGATTAACGCTTTCGCGCGTTGCACCCATTTGACATGTGCTTTTTTAGCATTGTGTAACTGTTCTACTGTCTCAGCTTTATTCATAGTCAACTCCGAATTATTTAGATTTGTATAAGAGTATTTTATACATAACTTATTACATTGTTATCACAAAATATTATAAATAAATAAATAAATAGAATACTATTTAAGTATATTGATTTTAGCTATTTTCTGCGTAATATCTAAAGAAAGCTCAATAAATATTTCATTGACTTATCTTGAAAAAAAGTTCTCTGTTTACGCTATTTAAAGTTAGTAGATTGCTATTTACAAAAAGTAGTTACGCACTATTTAATTCACACATTTGGTAGAGAGACTGTTCCAGATGATCTAACATCAGATTTAACTCTTCAACAACCCTTTTCATCTCGTTAAGATGGCGTTTGGCATCGATCTTTTCATAATCAGATACTTTTTTCTTAAGATGAAAGAGATGGGAAAAAAATGAGTTGTTCAGTTCTCGAAGATATGTTTTGAATATTTGAAGATAGTTCTCGTGCAGATCATACCGCAAGATCTCGATCTGTTCCATAATATCAAAATGAAACAGATTGATCTCTGATTTATCTATTTTTTGATAAAGCTGACTGACCTCATCGCTATGATCGTATAACCACTGGCATGGAATACATTCATCCCGATATGTTGGAATGCCCTCTTTGCTGACAGAGCTGCCCTCAATCAATTCACTAGCATACTTTAACCATCGGGCATTATCTAACTTTGCAAGATTGATATTATGAGAAACCTCGGTTAAATCCAACTCTAGACCTTAAAAGTGTTCAGCACTGAAAAAAGGACATATTCCTATGGAATTAGTATAACCCATTATTATTACAATATCATCACATAATATTATAAATTGTTATTTTAAGTCTACAAAAACATGGGGTATTAAGTATGGACACCTCTATTTAGCGTATTCTATCGCTCGACTTTCACGAATAACGTTGACTTTAATATCACCCGGATAACTCACTTTTGATTCGATCTCTTGAGCGATCTCTTTAGCCAGTAACGACGCTTCATCATCACTCACTAACTCGGCACTGACCATGACACGTACTTCACGACCTGCATTAATAGCATAGGCCTGCTTGACACCTGTTTTAGTAGAAGCGATCTCTTCGATCGCTTCTACCCGTTTTAAAAAGCTCTCAAGCACTTCTCTACGTGCTCCGGGGCGTGCTGCAGAAAGAGCATCACCTGCACAAACGGCTGCACATTCGATGCTCTCGATCTCTTGGAGTCCATGATGGGCATAGATGGCATTGATCACAACCGGATCTTCATTGTAACGACGACAGACCTCAGCACCCAAGTCAACGTGAGAGCCCTCAAAGTCATGCGTCAAGGCCTTACCGATGTCATGTAAAAGACCTGCACGTTTTGCCAGTGATGCATTGCCGCCCATCTCTGCCGCCATAATCCCTGCCAGGTTAGCAACTTCCAAGGTGTGTGCCAATGCATTTTGTCCGTAGCTTGCACGGTAGCGAAGTCGACCGATCAGTTTTATAAGTTCGGGATGCAGTCCGCTAAGACCTAGCTCAAAGATAACATTCTCACCATCTTCTAAGATCTTCTCTTCAAACTGATCGCAGACTTTCTGATAGATCTCTTCGATACGTGCCGGCTGTATTCGACCATCTTCGATCAACAACTCCAAAGTGCGTGTAGCTATCGCTCGGCGGTACATGTTAAAACTGCTTACTACAATAGCATTTGGAGTATCATCGATGATGATATCAACACCCATTAATGTCTCTAAGGTCTTAATATTACGACCCTCACGACCGATTATTCGGCCTTTGAGTTCATCATCACTAAGTTGTACAGTACTGGTCAAACGTTCATGCGCAAAATCACTGGCAAAGCGTGATGTTGCCTGAGCTAAGATATAGTTTGCTTTACGCTCCCCTTCCTCTTTTGCCTCATTTTCATAACGACGAACAATATGTGCGATGTCCGCCCGAGAGCGCTCCTCAACCTGATGCAAAAGTATCTCTTTTGCCTCATCTTTAGTCATACCTGCTGCATTTTCAACGGCATGTATCGCTCTGTCTAAACGCTGGTCATACTCACTTTTGAGTTTGTTCAGACCTTCAGACTGTCGTTCGACATTGATTTTCAGGCTAGAAACAACACCGCGTTCGCGTTCAAGTCTGGCCTCTTCTTCTTCAACATTCCATGCGAATGTTCGCTCTTTATTGGCAATGCTCTTTTCACGTTCTGAGAGATCTTTTATGGCGCGTTCACTCACTTCACTGTACTGTTTGTCAGCCTGAAACTCGATCTCTCTGGCTTTTAAGTTAGAACGTTCCAGCAGCAGTTCTGCTTCTTTTTCAATCGCATTGGCCTTAGCTTTGGCCTGTTCAGTATAGATATCAAAGTGTGCACTGCTTATCTTTTTAGAGATAAAAAATCCAAGCAGTCCGCTAAGTGTGGCTATGCCACCTCCTAAGAGTATTTCGTTTATCATTTTTAGTACCCTTCGCTGCAGCATAGCAAGCTTGCGGGGTGATCAGTAAGTCAGCCGTTACATCATATTCGTCACATATATATTTAGAAGTATTACAGAGTTTAGATTGAACAAATATGGTGTATGGTCTCTGTTTTAGTCGTGCAAAAAAGCGGTCGTACATTCCTTTACCAAAACCTATACGGCGTCCTTCTCCGTCGACACCCACTGCCGGTACTATAGCTACATCAATTTTATTTATTTTTAAATTCGTGTTTCCCGGTTCATAGATACCAAATCTCTTCAGCTCCAGAGGGAGCCTAAATGGTACCATCTTGAAACTGTCGTCTTCCATAAAAGGCAGATAGACCTTCTTCTTAGCACGACGAAAGGCCGCAATGTTTTTTCTAATATTCGGCTCCATTCCCAGAGGTTCAAATGCCAAAATAGACCTTGCATTTTTGACCTTGGGATGTTTAAGCAGTTTAGCAACGATTTTTGCATTACGGTAGCTGCTGTTGTGGCCACTTAGCGTTTGCAGTGTTTTAAGACATTTTTTTCGTAAAGTCACTTTTGTCACAGACATTTTGCACCTTAGATTGGTTATAATCACGATTATACTACCTAAAGGCCTATTAATATGTTTAAAAAGACACTTCTTTCACTCTCTATTATACTCCCTCTTCTCTTTGTAGGTTGCAGCAGCGATTCTAGCGAAGATGAGGGCAACATGGTTGCTTCAAACACTTTTCATCTTGTTGATACTAACGGTGTAGATTACAATGTCACAAAATCGGGATTGAACTTTAGTGTTAAAGGCCATGAAGGCAAAGTCATTATGTTTGACATCTTTGCTACCTGGTGCCCGCCATGTCGTGCAGAAGCACCGAACCTTACCCACCTTCAAAAAAAATATCGTGATGAGTTTCTTATTTTAGGCGTGACCATAGAAGATGGCATACCTAATGAAAAACTTGAGTATTTTAAAGAGGAATATGGTGCAGACTATGCCATTGTCAACTCTAAAGAGAACGAACGTCTTTACCGTGCTATCGCATCAGCAACCAAGGTAGGACAGCGTTTTCCAATCCCTTTGATGGTGATGTACAAAGACGGTCAATACATCACACACTATGTCGGTCAGACTCCTGAAGAGATGATCGAAAGTGACATCAAAAAAGCACTGGGCAAGTAGGGTTTAAGATGTTCAGCTTTTTCAAAAAAGGTCTAAACAAGACCACTGAAGCGATGAAAACTGTCGTTCCAAAGAGACGGAGCTACATCCTAAAAGATGAGCTCGAAGATGTACTTTTGGAGGCGGATGTCGAGTACGATCTTATTGAGATCATACTGCGCGAGCTCTACGAAGAGAAGGTGACAAAAGCGCAACTCGAATCTAAACTTTTAGCGACCATGGCATGGGCTAATTATGAAAAGCCAGAATTCACCGCCCCGTTTGTCGATCTTATTATCGGTGTCAATGGCGCCGGTAAGACAACGACCATCGCCAAATTGACCAAGCAGTTCAAAGACCAAGGCGAAAAGGTAATGCTCGGTGCTGCCGATACCTTCCGTGCAGCAGCTATTGAACAGTTGACACGCTGGGCAGAGAAGCTCGACACCCCTATCGTCTCATCACGCCAAGGACACGACCCGTCAGCTGTCTGTTACGATACCATCGAGTCGGCAAAAGCCAGAAACTTTGACCATGTTATCATTGACACAGCAGGCCGCCTTCATACGCAGACCAACCTCGCCAACGAACTTAAAAAGATCGTCCGTATCAGTGACAAAGCCCACGGCGGCGCGCCCCACCGTAAGATATTGGTTCTTGACGGAACGCAGGGTAACTCTGCCATCGCCCAAGCCAAAGCCTTTAATGAGATGATCAAGATCGACGGCATCATCATCACCAAACTTGACGGCACGGCCAAAGGTGGTTCGATCTTCTCTATCGCCCACGCGATGCGTATCCCGATTCTCTATGTCGGTGTCGGTGAACAGCCTGAAGATCTTGTTGTCTTTGACAAGTACGCCTTTATCGACAACTTTTTAGACCCACTGTTTGAGATCGACGAAGAGAGCGACAGACTCAACGCTGTCTCCGGTTCACTCATCGAGATCACACAGCTCACATCTGAGCAGCGTCAAAAGCTCAACGACCTTCTTCAAGAAGATGGCTACGATGTCCTCTCAAAACACTTTGTACGTGACCAAAAGACATGGAACGAGTACAAAGTCTTGGCAAACGAAGATGCCTATGCCATAGAGATCATTGACCGTGACGGCAGCATTATAAAAAGCTACAAAGCAGACCAACTTCTCTAATCTATTTCTGAGGCTTTGCCTCACTATTTTTACTTACACTACATGTCCAACGGGCTCATAACCTTTCCCTTATTCATCTCAGCAACAATATGCGTATAGATCATCGTTGTCTCCACACTTTTGTGTCCAAGCAGTTCCTGAATAGAACGTAGGTCAATCCCTGCTTGTAAAAGATGCGTGGCGTATGAGTGTCTAAAGATATGAGAAGTCACTCGTTTATGAATATTGCTCTTTTGTGCAGCTACTTTAATATTGCGCCCAAGTGTCTGAGGATGCACATGATGTCTGCGTGTTTCACCACTTCTAAAATCTTTAGCAACATTTCGCATTGGAAAAAGGTACTGCCATTTAGTCTCAAGCTTCGCTTTAGGAAACTTTTTTTCAAGAGCATGAGGCATATAAACAGAGCCAAATCCGGCCTCAATATCAACTTTATGTAACTGCTCTACTTTTTCAACTTGCTGTTTTAACTGTGCCTTTAATTTCTGAGGGAGTGGCAACGTTCTATCTTTCATCGATTTTGAATCAAAGATGTAGACTTTGTCAAAACCAAAATCTATATCTTTAATACGCAAGTTTAAAACCTCTTGCATTCTCAAGCCACATCCATACATCAACTTTCCCATTAGCTCGTAAATACCATTTAGGTTTGCCAACACGGCTTTGACCTCTTCTTTTGTCAATACGACAGGTATATGCTTTCTCTCTTGTGCTCGTAAGGCTTGAATATTCCAACTGCTCAGATCAATACCAAGCACCTCTTTATACAAAAATAGCAAAGCACTAAAAGCTTGGTTCTGAGTAGTAGGAGAAACTTTTTTGTCGACTGCCAAGTGTGTTAAATACTCTTCTATCTCTTGTTTACCCATCTCCTTGGGGTGTCTCTTCTTATGGTAAAAAATATAATGCTTTACCCAATGGACATATGTCTTCTCAGTTGACATACTATAGTGTTTGAACCTGATTTTATCTCGTACTATGTCTAATAATTTTCTTTTTATTTGCATCATATCTTCCTTTTAGGATAAAAACACATTATGTGCTTTTATTGGGTTTTTAGACAAATCAAGCACATAAATGTTCAATTAACGCAATATTCCGTATTAAATGAATATATATAGATTGGCAAACATAGAAGAAAAACGCCACTATCATGACAATATGCAATATGTCTACAAATAAACATACACTTTTAATGTGATTTAATATTGATATATAGACTTAAAATGATAATATGTTGTTGAATAAAGAGTTGTACAAAGGAAATATGAAATGGAACTAGCAACACTCGGTCTTGGTGGTTTAATTGGTTTTTTATCTGCTATTGGAAAAGACTTATTATTGGAAAAAAGTAAAAATATAATTAAAACTAAAGACTTTAAACGACAAAAACTTGAGGAAATTTTTATATTAATGGATAAGGTCTCACAAGAAACTATAAAACCATTAAAATATAAAGGTTCACTTGATGGAGTTGGAGCGAAACTAGGAATGATAGTGAGATTTTATTTCCCAGAATTAAACACTGATTACAAACAATTTTTACAAGTATTTCAAAGCACAGTACAAAAGACAATGACATATGATGAAAACATAAGCTTATCCCAAGAAGAGATATTGGCTTACTATGAAGCACATAGAATATTCATAGATAAAGTAGTAAAAGAATCTAAAAAATATGTATAACAAAATCTTGCACACCAATATGAAACCCGCGAGCGGTTTTCATATTGGTGAAGTAAAACGTTATAACAAAAAGGAACCTAAGCTATGACCGATATCTTTCACGAATGGAAAGAAAATGATATGCATAAGGGATGTTTATTTATAACTGATGGAATTATAGATAAAGAGTTATGGAATAAATCAGATAATAAGGTAATGTTTCTTTTAAAAGAGGCTTATGACTCTAAAAAAGAGTCAGGTACATGGGATCTTCCTAGCCTAATTAGAAAACGCGGAGTTTCAGGTAGAACTTTTAAACCTATGGCTCAGTGGGCATACGGTATTCATAGTATTTTAAATGGTAATGGGATAGCTCCATATGTGGAAAATAGCAAAGAGGTTAAAATGTCATTATTTTCATCTGCTATTGTAAACCTTAAGAAAAGTGCTGGAAAAAAATCATCTGGAAAAAACAATTTACAGAAGTATGTAGACGAAGACTGGCATCTTCTTTCTTCACAGATTAAAGCTATTTCTCCACAAATCATTGTTTGTGGAAAGACTTGGGCATTAATAAAAGACAAACTACCCAACAAAAAGAAAATTACAGATAGCGCTTATGTTTCAGAAGGTATTATTTATTTAAACTTTTGGCATCCATCTAATAGAGCTGCAAATCTTATGAGTTATTATTCTATTTGCGCTATTACTGAAATGGCATTAAATGAGGGCGCAGCAATTAAGTTATAACAAGTACGAGGAGCAAATAGTTTGCCGCAAGCGGAAAACTATTGCTCACGACAAACGTTACACCCCAGTTGCCACGTAAAAAGCAGGCATACTATTTTCCATAACGCACCACTGCCACTCTTGCAAATATCAGTAGTGTTAACCCAATAATCAAATAGAGCGCATTTATCATCTGGCTGTAATCGCTCAGAACAATCTTGAAGATAACCATAAGAGCTTCAATCGAGATTGCTATGATGATAGAGTTTAGAAATTTTACCAATATATTATTTTCCATACTATCGCCTTGGTGTCTCCCTTTAAAGAGAATCTCATGTTCGATGATATGTTTGGCAAGATCATAGATCGCCAGACCTATAGTGATGGAAATTATCGATTTAAAGACAGCCTGAAGAAAATCCTGTTCTAGTGTGCCAAAAAATAGATTCAAGAAAATAATCCCTCCGTAGAGGATCAAAAAGAGCGAAACTAGTCCAAGTAGTACGCCACCCATTCCAATAACAATCTTATTGATTTTGCTTATAAGAACACTACTATCAATGAGCCTTAGTTCTTCAAGAAGTCGTAAAAGGTCAAAGTCGATAACCAGAAATATGTCTCCCTCTTTTTTGACAGCAGTTACTGTAGATAAGCCCGTCCTATGATGCAAATATGGGTTAGTTATATATGTGTCGTTAGTTGTAAACTCAATATTTTTAAAATAGTAAGCTTTGTCAAATCCGACACGAGAATCATCTGATATTCCACGACTATAGTTAGGTGTAATTTGTTTGAAATCATTGCTTACAACATAAATGGTTTCAGCAGCTTTTTCTGTTTCTAGAAATTGGCTAAGACTCTCTTTATTTGTATCGGATGGATGAAATGCAGTTAGGATATCTCGCATATAAAACTGTATGCTTTTTTTATTTTCTGAATATATGTTTATTATACGTTTCATAAAATTCCTTTATATTAATCACTGTGTTTGTATTCTAGCATACATCATGGAAATTGTTAAGTTACACCCCTGTGAATGAATCTAACGACAAAGATAGCTACACAAAAAATAGGTGATATAAATAATATAAAAATTTCTCTTAATCAAAACTACCCATTATTTTGATAAATAGAGCGACTACTTAGAAAAGGATTAAATATGTTAGCTTTAAAACAAGAACAACTATTTGATGAGATAGATATTTTACCAATAGACTTAAAAACTAAAATTGTTGATAAAATATCAGCAAGCATTACACCATCAAATAGCGCAATTGATGAACTATGGATAAAAGAAGTTAATCAAAGAAAAAAAGATATTGAAACAAATCAAGTTTCTCTCGTTAATGGCGATGAAGTTTTCAAAAAAATATCTAAAAGATTAAACTCATAAATGACATATTCTTTTCATCCAGATGCTGAACTTGAATTAAATGCTTCAGTTGATTATTATGAAGAGTGCAAACTAGATCTTGGCTCAGAATTTGCGTATGAAGTTTAAAGAACAATCCAACAAATTTTAGAATATCCAACCGCTTGGCAAAAACTAGATGAAGAAATAAGAAGATGTTTGACAAATAGATTTCCATTTGGAGTAATTTATTATCAAAAAGACAGTGAAATCATTATTTTAGCGGTTATGCAACTTAATAGAAAACCAAACTATTGGAAAGATAGAACCTCAATAGATACATAACAAAACATAGGAGCTAATAAGTAGCCTAACGGCGAATTATTAGCTCTATTTAACCGTTAACATATGGATGATTATGAGCAGTTTCGATGTGACAATAAAAATATGGAGATGATGAGATGAAGGTAAATAGCTTTTTGATTGCAATTATTTTGCTGCTTAGTTTTTCACATGCTGTAGCGGATGAGTATCTTCCGGACTCGATAAATCATGATAAAGAATATGCAGATAAACCTGAAATAGGAATTGAAATTGGAGCATTGATATTTATAGGATTGGATTTTCGTGTTTATTACCGCAAATCAGATTCACCTTGGGTTTTTGGAGTTCGCTATCTCGATATTGAAGATGACTTTATGAATGAATCAGTAGCTGGCCTTCCAGAGGAAGAGTCTGATAAAGAATATACCAAAAGATACGGTATATATTTTGATTACTTATTTAACAGGCAGACTAATACCGGATCTTTCTATCTGACCGGTGCACTCTACAAAACGACGCAAACAATCGAATGCTATTCAGAGTCTGGCAGTGATTCCGCAATAGGTCCATATTTTGGAGGAGGATACCGAGGAAGTTTCGGGGATCATTTTGGATATGATATTGGTTTACACTTATCACCATTTGTTAAACTTGAACCAACTACTTCCAATTGCAGCAGCAAAAGCGATGGTGACTTTGATGCTAACTTAGGCCTGATAATTAAATTCTAATGTCCTGTTGTATAATGAAGATGCTATTTAAATGTAAACGTGGGGCTTTCAATCTGCCATACATTCCTAAAATCTTCATTCTGTTCGCTGCAAGTGTAAATTAAATTAATCAGTTTCCTCACAAGGTTTGAATTTTGGCTAAAAAGAAAACGCTTTTCAAGTGCCAACACTACAGCATGACCTCGTCCAAGTGGATAGGTAAATGTACCAACTGCAGGGCGTGAAGTTCGCTCGTCGAACTCCACAAGTACTGTAATAATATTGCACCCCACATATAAAGTGCCTAACAAACCAAAGAAGGCCAATCAAAAACCCGCTTACGGCTTTTTGATTGCTCATTTTAAACGTTAATACCCTCAATCTGCCATACATTCCACATATTTCCATTCACTTCGCTACAATCGTAAAATAATTTAAAGTATCCTAGCAAGGCGGTGAATTTTGGCTAAAAAGAAAGTTCTGTTTGAGTGTCAGCACTGCGGGCTGACCTCCCCTAAGTGGATGGGTAAATGTACTAATTGTGGGGCATGGGATTCGCTTGTCGAGCTCAATGAACAGCAGCAAGAGGTCATTAAACTGACATCAACTTCGCCTTCCGGCAAAAGCAAGGCGCGTGCCATCAGAGATGTCACCCACACAGAGGTGACGCGTTTTTCCAGTAATGATATTGAACTCGACATGGTCCTCGGCGGCGGTGTTGTTCCCGGTTCACTAACACTTATCGGGGGGAGTCCGGGGGTTGGTAAGTCCACTCTTCTGCTCAAGGTCGGTGCCAACATTGCCAAGTCAGGTAAAAACACGCTCTATGTCACAGGCGAAGAGTCTGAAGGTCAGGTCAAGATGCGTGCTGACCGTCTTAATGCTTCAGAAGAGAGACTCTATCTTCTCAGCGAGATCAAACTCGAGCAGGTACTTTTCGAACTTCAAGAGCGCTCATATGAATTTTTGATCATCGACTCCATTCAGACAATGTACTCCGAGGCCATCACCTCGGCACCGGGTTCAGTGACCCAAGTACGCCAGATAACCTTTGAGTTGATGCGTATTGCCAAAGAGCGAGGCATCGCCATCTTCATCATCGGCCATATTACAAAAGAGGGTTCTATCGCCGGACCTCGTGTCTTAGAACACATGGTTGACACCGTACTCTATTTTGAAGGCGACAGTTCGCAAGAGTTACGTATCCTTCGCGGCTTTAAAAACCGTTTTGGCCCGACCAATGAGATCGGTGTCTTTGAGATGTGCAATGAGGGTCTCATCTCTGCAAAAGACATCTCATCGCGTTTTTTCAACCAGAACAAGGCACAACCGGGTTCTGCGCTAACCGTAGTGATGGAAGGTTCACGTCCACTGATCCTGGAAGTACAAGCCCTAGTCAGTGATTCCCACTCTCCAAACGCCAAACGCCAAGCCACCGGTTTTGACAATAACCGTCTTAACATGCTTTTAGCGCTGCTTGAACGAAAACTGGAGATCCCGCTTAACGGCTATGATGTCTTTATCAACATTGCCGGCGGTATCAAGATCAACGAGACCTCTGCCGACCTTGCCGTCTTAGCTGCCATCATCAGCTCATTTCGAGACCGCACTATCTCCAAAGAGACCGTCTTCATCGGCGAAGTCTCTTTAGTCGGTG
>JBATWM010000142.1:0-10801 GCA_049672605.1 Sulfurimonadaceae bacterium | reverse complement strand
AGCAGATAGAGCGTCAATTAGAAAAAAAAGCTCTTGAACTGCAAAATGCAAAGTACGCTGTGTTCAACACGATTGAAGAAGATATTGGTGCGGATGTGCCATCTGTTCAGCGTGACCTGCATCAAATTAAACTTCAATCTATCGATCTTTTTGACATGCTCGAAGAGATGGTCGAATCTGCGATCTTGACCACCCTTGAAAAAGGGCACGATATCGAAGAGACCATTAAAGAGATCACTAAAGATATTACTTATGAGACACTCAACGAAGGTGTGATGAGCGTTGTACGTATACGTAAGATCATCTATACCATTTTACAGAGCGCTATCGGCGTTGCAGAAGCGACTCCAAATGGTGCAGAAGAGATCTTGCGCGGTAGCCTAAAAGGTATTCGTACCGGACTGATCCACTCTATCCGTGAGTTTAAGCAGCAGCTCCAATATGTACCCGAAGAGCTCAAAGCAAGTGTACTTGCAGACTATGGTGACCTGGATGAGCTCAAACAGACAAACCTTGTCTTTACACAGACTATTCAATCTCTCTCTAGTTCAACGGATAAAAGTACGGAAGCGTTGTTGACCAAAGTAAGTAAAGACATCCATCTCGATATGGACGAGCTGATCCTTATCTCTAAAGAGACGGTAGAGCTGATGAGAGACCGTTTCAACTCTGCTACTAAAGATGCATTAGTACGTGGTTCTCGTGCTCTCCACTCTGATAAGGCAAAAGAGGCTAAACGTATGGGTATTCAAGCCTTTGGTGCTGCTAAAACAGCCCTGGACAGCGCCATTAAGACAGCCAAAGACAAAATTGAGAAAAAGTAGAGACTTTCTACTGATCTTTTGCTAAAGTAACCATCCCGTCAAAATCACGTTTGAAGTCTGCACAGTGGTCACAGCATGGGACCACTGTGCAGAAGAATGCCTTCTTTATAGACTGAGTGTACTTGTCAAATCACAAATCAGGATGTTGTCAATTTTTTTCTCACTCCAACTGTAACTATTCACTCGAAAAATCAATAAGCTGCATTTAAGAGGTATCCTTAATATTTTGCCAGTATATTAATAGAGACCCCTGAACAAACCTGACATTCTCAGAGGGATGGAATGTCACCAATAACATTAAAAAGAGGCAATTTAAAAAGCTATATATACTCAAAGAGAGCATAAATCAAAGCACTCTAAAGCCGTAAATAAGGCAAAAATGTAAGCATAAACCTTAACATGCTTGTTCACAATGAAGATGATAAAAACTTTATCTATGGGGTCTTAAAAAGCATCAAAATTTAAAAATGGTGCTATAATTACAGACATTTTAATATAAAGAATAACGATGAAAAAAGTGTCAATAGTTTTTACAGCTCTGTTTTTAGTAATAGGTATGGCAGAGGGTTTAGCAAGTGGTTCATATAATCAAGTATTTAGTACCGATAACTCTGATGGCAAGATTGATGCTAAAAGCATAGAAAAAGCTTTTAATGCAAGTGGAATGCATGTTGATGTAAACAATAACATGAACTCGATTTTTGAAAAAAGGTATAAGAAAGTTCACCATAAATCTTATAACTTGGCAATATATACTAACAATGAATTAGTTACAAAGTTGATTAAAAAATATCCAAGCATAGGTTTGATTACACCACTGTCTATGTCAATTTTTTCTGATGAAAAAAATAGGATTAACGTTTCTACTCTATCTTTAAAAGGGATGGCTAGAATCACTGAAATTCCTGAAACAAACCCAGATTTGGTTAAATATGCAAATATGCTTGATGCGGCTCTGCATAAGGCACTGCCAAATGGTAGCTATTTAACTCCAAAAAAGAGTGCTAAATCTTCAGATAAGCAGCTGGTAACTGCGTTTACTACTGAGTTTGAACCTGAGGACGGTGATACATATGTAGGTTTAAAAAATGGATTTGAAGAGGAATTTGAAAGTGAAATAGCTACTGTTGGATTTTTAGTACCAAAATCTTATACGCTTGAAACTGATGATTACGATTTTTTCGATACCTATTCTATTATTAGGTTTAATGTAATCTTTCCTGTATCCAAGAACCATCCAGATGCTGGTTCATATGCACCTTTTTCACTATCTATTTACAAAAAAAAGGGTGAAGATACAGTACATATAGCATTCCCTTCAATAGATAATTGGATTGATGATCTTGGTATAACTGACGAAGAGGCAATCAAAGAGGTTAAAAAAACTCAAGGCATGATTTATGGGATACTTGAAGAACTAACTGAATAGTTTTCTCTGTAGTCACCCCTGAAAAACCAAACAGGCCCCTAAAACAAGGGGTTTCAGAGCCTTTTTCCACTATAATTTCGACCAAATAACCTATCAAACTAGACAAGTCTCTGGTCGAAACGGACCACGAGATCGATTCCTTCTTCACCTAAAAACCATCAGCCAACCAAACCTTTTTCAAAACTATTTCTCTGATATTTACAGATTTACGGATTGTCTTGTTAATTAAGTCTTGGAGATGTATACTTATTATGAAAGACAATTTTATTTATAACGGAGGTTCAGAATGAGAAATATTATTATTGCTACACTACTTGCAAGTGGTAGTTTAATGGCAGCAGGTAGTGCACAGGCAAGCAACACAGGTGGATTTGCAGGAAGTATAGATGGAGCAGCATTTTATAAACAGCATTGTGCGAAATGTCATGGTGAAAGAGGTGAAGAAAGTCCTGCGAAAACAGCACCATTAGCTGGCAGAGATCCAACTATATTGGCACTAACGATAAGAGCATATAGAGATCAGAGCAATGAGCATGAAGCTTACACTATGCACAAAAGTAGTCAGATGATGAAGGATGCAACTGTTAACCTTTCCGATAGACACATTGGTGCTCTTGCTAAATATATTAGCAGCTTACAATAATTTAAGTATATATGCTGAACTCTTCGGCATATAACTTCTGTTTTCCTCGTTCCATCCCTTGTCTATACAAGCTTGAGGACGAGGATCAAGCGTATTAAGTCAGAGTATCATATTCACATCATCTGCTCTTCAAAATATTTGACGATTTTGTTTCGTTCCTCTTCACTCTCTATGTTACAGCTCGTATTATCCCTACCGTTAAAATACTCTTTTTACTCTTGTCTCTATATTCATGGAAAGTAAATTTGCATATGGTATGGTTGTCTTTGTAGTCGCAACTTTTTTGGTTATGTGATCGTTTCTATGTTGGTGAGTTTGAGTGCAGATTGGCACTGTTGTTAGCCACACTTTTTATACTTGTTTGGCAGGATAAGACGAAAACTGGTGAATTTGGATTGTTGATCTGGAAGTTATCGCAGTAGTGTTGACTCAGTACTCTACTCTTTTTGAAGTTCTGCTTCATCAAGAATAGAAAGAAATCCACTCTCTTCCCTCGAGCCTCTGTCTTCATGGAAAACTTTGCCCTCACTGCTTACGAAGTAGTGTCTTGGAACCCCTTGAGTCGCAAAATTGAAGGGTATTATATGTTGGTCTCTTGATAGATATACAGGTATGTACTCTTTATTTAATCTTTCAATAACAGATTTTTTTGAAAGTGCATTCTTTTTAAGTAAATCGCAGAATCTACACTTATCAGCACCTATAAATATATATATGTCTTTATTTTCTTGTTTTGCTTTTTCTAAAGCATCATCGTAGTCGTGCATCCAGTTTATCTCACTTGCTAAAAGTGATGATATAAAAAGAAGAGGTAATATGAATTTTTTCATGCGATATTTTACACATAAAAGCATTAAAGTGATATAACGCCTTAGAAGTAATTATTGGATAAAGAGTTATACATATAAGACACCTTAAGATAATTTATTATAATATCATTAAAGAGTATTATAGATGTTTGTATATACTCTTGCAATTAAATAATAAAGGCAAATACCCATGTTACACCCACCAATAGTTCACTTTGCAATAGTTTTACCTCTTGTAGCTTTAGTCTTCTCTCTTATATATCTTCTAAAAAGAGATGAGTCTATGTCAAAAATTTCATCTCGCACAACGCTTGTAGCCGCGCTTGCTATGGCAGCAGCATGGTATACCGGAAATCAGGCTGGACCTGAGATCTATAGTTTTCTTAGTGCCGAAGGTAAGGAAGAGTTGATGGAGCATAAGGCTCTTGGGCTCTACTTAGCTATTGCCATAGGTGTTATCGCAGTCATTCAGATGGCAGGCAGCATTATGAAAAAGTTTGCTATAGAGGCTTTAGCAGTTGTATTACTGCTTGGAGCAACTGTTGTAACTTTTGCACAAGGAAAAGATGGCGGAGAGATAGTTTATAATCACGGTATGCCGTTTAAATCTTATATGATTGAAGATAGTTTAAAAGACGCGGTATTGGAAGCTGATGAGCTTGAGGAAGATTCAGAAAAGCTTGAAATCTATGAAGACACTATTGATGAAATTAGTATGTTTAGTGAAAAAGTAGATAAGGTTTACGGTAATGAACCTAAGGAAGACGAGGAAGACGAGGAAGAATAATACTAGTCTCTTTTGAGACTAGTATTTTTGTTTCTATTTTTGCGAGAAGTCTCCCTCAGCACTGCTGTTACGATTCAATTCTCGGCATTCTTTTTTTTCTTGTGTGTATAATATAAAAATTAGCTATAGCTAAGTTACATAAAGAAGATAAAACATATAAGTAAAATTGTGATAAAATTTTGCAAATCTAAGGAGTTAAAATGATACATAGTATTAAAATGGGTATTGCAGCTTTAATAGCTGCATTTATGATGAGTGGTTGTACAGCAATGAGTTTAGGTACAACTTTTATGGGCTTTGATGAAGATACACAAAATGCATATGCAGGAATGATGGATGTTGTTTCTGAAACAGGTGATCCAGCTCAAGCTATGATGAAAGAATGGTTAATTACTGATGAAGAATTAACTGAAGAAGATGTCTTCTCTGAGTTGACAGATTTAGCTGGTGATTATAACATGAGATTTGTTGGTGAGAAAAACATGTTTAAACTTACAGAAGCGGAAAACCCTACACCGGACAAAGTTGTACACGCTAGAATTGGTGAATTTTGTTCATTAAGTATTGCTAAAGATATGATGAACCACTCTCGTTTTTATGGTGGTTTCATGCCATGTCGTGTAATTTATGTTGAGTATGGTGATGGAAGAAGATACTTAATATCTATGGATATGACTCTTGCACTTTACGGTGGAACAGATAAAAAGCCAATCGATCCAGCACTAATGGAACAAATGAAAGCTGTTAAAGTAGCTATGGAAGAGATTCCTATGAAGGCAGCTGGTTATGATACTCAAAAAGCTGCTGATAAAGCAATGGTTAAGTACTATACTGAAAAAGGTATCAACGAAAGAATGCCTGTTATCGAAGAGTAGTTTTACTCTTTTTCCCACCACCCTTTGGTGGGAATATTTCTAACTAATTAAGTAACTTAGGTTATAAAACTCCCATAAAATAAACTCTATAACAATGATTATAATACCTTTACTACAAAGGATTAAAATGAACCGAGAAAGTGTTAGAAATTTCATGTCAGACCAATAGAATATAATATTCTATTGGTCTGACATGAACGAAAAGTTCAATTTTAATGAAGCAGTCAAAGAGCTGCTTTCAGCAAGAAGATAAGTGGTAAAGATGGGGCTTCAGCAGCACTTGAGGCAGAACTAGAATCTCATATTCCTGATGAAGTGTTAAACGCCAGATCTAATCGTCGTAACGTATACAATAAAAAGCAACTCAAAAGTTCAGATGGTGCATATGAATTTTCCACTCCCAGATACAGGGAGTCCTCCTTTGAGCCTCAGATCGTCAAAGAACATGAGACGACTATAAGTGATGAGATCGAAGAGAAGATCTTATCGATGTATGGTCTGGGAATGAGCTACACAGACATCACCAAACATATCGATGGTATCTATCGCATATCTCTCTACAGCTACGATAAGCACTACTACCGATAAGATCATTGCTAAAGCAAAAGAGTGCAGCAACATCCACTTGAATCAATCAATCCCTACAGCGTACAGTAGCAATGTCATTATAGGTGTTGGAGCACTTGATTGTAATGATCATGATTCTAAGACACTTGATACTGTTTTAACGTCAGCTAATGTCAATAGAGACAAGCCCATCATCGAAGCAGATGTGATAAAGCTATCGTGGTAAGAAAGAGGCATTGAGGGGGACAACTATATCGGTTTCCAGTACTGTACTGAAACGAGATACAAAATATCAAAAAAAAAGAAGCATAGGATGTTTATGCAGAGCAGCGAAACCTGTTATTGGTCATCTTAGATCTGACTATAGACTATCTAGGAGCTATCTGAAAGGCTTTATTGGCAAGATAAGATGGAAAACCCTGGAGAACTTGGTTTGTTGTTCTGGAAACTGTTACAGTAGGGTTGAGCTACTGCATACTCAAATATAGTTTTTAAGGGGTGACTCATTTTATTAACTGAACATATCTATGTAGAGAGCATCAGCCCAATCATAGACTGAGTTGCCGTTTACTTTACCATCTTTTTTCCAATCTTCACTAGCTGTTGTGTCTGTAAAGCTAAAGGATTTGTCGTTCTTGTTGTAAGCATATTCAGAGTAGATATATATCGCTTGTTCCGGATTTGTTGCAACGACTGAAAAACATGTAGTAACAGGCGATTCCCACTTTAAAGGTGCAGATTTATTGATTTTTTGAGCTATCAGTTTGGCAACAAAATGGCCTTCAGAGTTTGAAGTATTACCAGATTTTGAGAATCCCATCGGTCTTGAATCACCAGTTACAAAAATATTTTTTTCACCATTGACTTCATATGTTAAAGGGTTAATATCACCTTCTAGCATATTTTTCGCATCCTTAGCAACCCCGGCTTTCTCAAGTATTTTAGCGCCTCTAACATGTGGATAGAAAGCAGCATCCTCAAAAGCGATCTCTTCAAATTCTGTTTCAATAATTTTTTCGTCTAAATTAATATTTTCAATTTTTGTATTTGGACGATAATCAATATAATCACTATACAGTTCATCAAAAGCAGATTGAAAACCTTCTTTCTTAATAGTTATGGCATTGTTTTCATCAAGAAGTATCACTTTAGCTTTAAGCTTCTTCTGCTTAAAATAATCAGCAATAATACAAGCTCTCTCGTATGGAGCAGGTAAACATCTATAGTTTCCACTTGGAACAGTTAAAATAAAATTACCACCTTTAAAGTTTTTGATCTTATTTTTAAGTGTCAGATGTTCTGAACCAGGAATGAATCCTGCTGGATACTCCTGTCTAAGTCTATTCTCAAATGCGATATCGTCAGTCCAGCGAGAGTAGTCATAATCAATTCCAGGTGCGAAAACCAAATAATCAAAACTAATATCACCATCACTGGTATGCAAAACTTGATTTTGTTTGTCAAGCCCGATCGCAGTAGCGTGAAAATAGGTATAATTATTTTTTCTTGCAGCTTGGAGATAATCATGAGTTAGATACTCTAGGTCTACCTTGTCAACTAACCATAAATTACTCATAGGGCACGAGATAAACTCTTGTCTTTGCTCAACCAACACTACATCAGCATTAGGGGCAAATAGCTTGGTATATTTGGCAATAGACAGTCCTGACCATCCACCACCAACAACTACTACTCTTTTGCCCTTAGCATCAGCTAATGGGGCCTTCGTATTCGCTTCAGGCTGAGTTGATTTCGTTGGCTCTATGCTAGCAGCTTTTGTACATCCGCTTATAGCTGTTGTTGCAGCAATTGCAGCTGACATCTGTAAAGCTTTTCTTCTTGATATTGCCATATAAATCTCCTCTTCTAAAACAATTAATTATTCAGTTACTTCGTTAACAACTTTTATCATAAGTTTTTGAGCATCAATAAGTACTTTTTTAGATGCCTCATCTTTAATATCTAGAGAACTTATCCAGTTGTAAACTGATGGGAATGCCATCTGAATTGTACGTGAGCCTTTCTCTTTATACATGTAAAATGTACATGGACCATATGCGCCAGCTTCGGGGTGTTTTTTTGATACTTCAAAAATAACCGGTAACTTACAGATTGAGTACGTATCAAAAAAGTCATATTTTTCATATCCTGCTTCAACAAATCCGTCACCTAGCTTATTGAAGCCTGCTATTACAAATCCAACAGTCTCAAGTGAACTTTCCAACTCTTCTTGAATACCATCTAACTCTTCTGAAATATCTGTACCTTCTTCTAACTCCATCTTATAAGAAAATCGAGATACAAGCTCACCCTCAGGTTTTAAGATTTTATATGAAGTTTTTTCAAAGTGACCATTTGGTAGAGCTTTTGCAAGAGTTTCTCTAACAAGTTTGCTGTATGCTACCATATGTTTGTTAGCTGCAGGAATACCTGTAACTTTTGCCATTCCATCTAAAGAGAGTGATGAGATAGATATGTCATTTGATCCATTGTTCATATATATAGACATACTAAGTGGTGCAAAAAGCGCAGCATCTGGAGAGATCTTTACTAATTCTAAAACCAAATCTTGTTTATGAAGTGTAAGTAGATGATACATCTTGTCATTGGTTTTTTGAAACTTTGATTTAAACGCTATATTCATATCGTTGTTTCCAGATAACAAAAAGCCTGCATCTTCAAAAGCTTTCTCAATTGTAGCTCCAGTTATCGCACCCTTGGAGTTATCAGCCGTGTATATCTGAATATCTTGAGCGGCACTTGCTGCAACTCCAGCTGTTAGCATTACTGATGCTATTAGGCTTTTAATAAACGATTTCATGTTATCACCTCTTTTTTTTAAATTTAGTCTTTGATTAGAAGATAAATATTATCACTTTTTTCTATAGTTCCACCTTTAATCACTTTAGCAAATATACCTCTGTCATCTTTAAGTAGTTTCGGTAACGATGCATCTGCTTTAGCAAGACTATTACACAGAGTACAATTTTGAGATATCTCTAGTATAAGATCACCAATTTGCATTCTTGCACCTGGCTTTAAATGATAGGGGTTATAATCAATTAAGAGATTTTCTCCCAATGCACTATATGCGACATCTATGCCATTTTCTTTTGCTAATTTGTAACTATCGAGTGAAGCGATCAAAACTGATCTGTCTGTATTTTTATTATAATATTTATCTTCTAAGACGCCCTTGCTATCAAGAGCTAACGCAGTTGTGCTTACTCTACCTTTACTGGTAGAGTAAAACATTTCTATAACATTTCCAACTTGAAGTAATGACATAGTAGTTTGACTATTCGTCTTCTTCATCTTCTTCAGGTTCTTCGTACATCTCAAGCTCTTCATAAGCTCTATATACATTACCTGGACTTAGAAGATAAAAGAGATCTTTTTCTCTATACTCATCAAGAGTAACAACTTTAGTGATATCACCTTGTCCTACTCCATCATCAATAGATTGAAGAACTCTATCTTTGATAAAAGCAAAGTATTGAACTGCCTCATCTGCACCAGTTTCATCAACTATAAAACCATGTCCTGGAACTATGTTGTTCCAATCTTTAGCATTGATAGCTTCAAGCGCTGGAATCTGACCTTCTGGTTCACCTTCATCATTGAGTGCCCATACCTGGCCATCTCTGTTTGATGTAACCCTTCCGTTCATTACAACATCGGCAACTAATACAGTTTTATCTTCTGGTAAATATAGGAACCAATCTTCTTCAGAGTGTGCATATCCTACTTTAACATATTCCATTTTTACACCGGAAATTTCAAATTCAGTTGTATCTTCAAATGCTTCATCTACTTCAACAAGAGCAGTATCTCTAATAGCATTTTGATAAAGTGCTTTTATCATTCTTGTTTGCATACCAGGGAAATCTGCTACTTCACCAGTTGCACCCTCATGACCTTCATCTTTAACATTCAATCTTGGGCCATAGTAGTTTGCATTTATAGAATGTGGGCCAATGATCTTAGCACCATGGACTTCTTTATAATAGTTATTTCCCAACCAGTGATCATCATGTTCATGGCTAACAATAACTGTCTTAACAGGCATATTCGCAATTTTACTCATAGCTGCATATGCTTGTTTTGCAAAAATATATGAAGGACCACTGTCCCAAGCGATCCACTGAGCATCACCTTTAATATAACAGCTGTTAGACATATCGCCAGCGTTGTCTTTAGTAGGCATGTCCAGTTGGCCAAAGAAGCACCAAACTCTATCACTTACTTGTACTGGCTTTAAGTTATAATCCCACTCTTTTCCAGTACCAACACGATTTGTTTTCTGAAAATCGTAAATGATAAAGTTACCATCACGGTCTAGTGTGCTAGGGTTATCAACTTTTATACTTTTATTTCCAATAAATGGCATTGCGAAAACAAATGCCACTAATGAAAACAATATAATTAATTTAGTTTTCATAAAAACCCTTATTTGATTTTTTTCTTACCTGTCTCAGTTTTATCATTGTTGTCAGTTGTAGTAAATACAAGCGTATCACCTTTTTTAGCACCAGTGAAAGAGAACTTAAGCAGTGGGTTTTCAGACATGAAACCACTAGTATCAGCTTCAAATACTACTGTATCGTTTACAGTAGCTACAATTCTTTTAATGTACTCAACTTTAATCTGTTTTTTTTCAGCCTCTTCTTTATCAGCCATTAAACTTGTAAACATTGCTTTTACGTGAACAGCGCCTTTTTTCTCTTGCGCTTTAATTTTGAAACCTTTAGCCATTTTCTTTCCTTTATTTTTTATTTATTTTTTTTTACTAACTATTGGGTTGGCGGGGTTGAATCAACCTCCACAACCACCAATAGATACATCTATCTCTTTACCTGTAGTCAAC
>JBATWM010000141.1:0-2383 GCA_049672605.1 Sulfurimonadaceae bacterium | reverse complement strand
CATGTTAATCTATGGAAAACAACCAGTTTATTATCTTCTAGAGAAGTATCCTAACCGTATTGAGACGCTCTATCTAGCGAAAGATCTAGAAAAAAAAGAGTACTCACGTCTTATGCGAATGGGTGTCACTATCAAACGTATACCACCCGAGGCTGCCCAGCAAATGGCTAAAAGCGGAAACCATCAAGGGTTTTTAGCGGACATCGACGGAGTTGAAGTCAAAGGCTTGGATGCCCTGCGCACAAAGCCTTTTCTTGTTGTCTTAAGCGGTGTGACTGACATCGGTAATATTGGGGCAATTGTTCGCAGTGCCTACGCCTTAGGTGTTGACGGCATTATTGTCTGTGGTATAAAACATCTTAACCTCGAAGGCGTCGTTCGCAGTTCAGCGGGTGCGATCTTTGACATGCCAATCTGTGTTGTCAACAACGTTCAAGATGTCATTAATGAACTAAAAACTTCGGGTACATACCTGTATGGCGCGGTGGTGGATGGTGATGATATCAATGAAGCCAACATCACGTACAAAAGAGCATTGATCTTAGGAAATGAGTCTGAAGGGCTTACCAACAGAGTGATCTCCAAACTTGATTATCCTGTCAGCATCAAGATGGCGCACGGTTTTGATTCACTTAATGTTAGTGCTGCAGGTGCAATTTTAATGGATAGGATGCGTTAGTCATGGAAGGGTTTAACAAGCTTCAAGAACTTGGCAGCAAGACGATTGCTTCGGCAACACACATCCCGGTAACGCATATTGAGAGTATCTTGAATAAAGAGTTTGTAAAGTTCCAAAAACCGCAGTTTTTTGGCTTCCTTTCGATTTTAGAACGTGAATATAAAATTGATCTTTCTGCACTTAAGCAGGAGTTTCTTTTTACAAGGGCAGAAGAAGAGATCACGCAAGACACCAGCTTTGACATTGCTGAGACAAGTTCGAAACTGTTTGAGAACAAAAAAGCCCTTTTAGAAAACAGAAAAGTCATATACGGTGCTGCAGGTGGAGCGGTTGCACTTCTGCTTGTTATGTTGATCAGTATGATCGATTTCTCTTCAACAACAGAGCAGAAGATAGAGATCAACAACACTGCGATCGATCAGGCAAAAAAGAACCTGAACCTTGAACCGGCTCATGTCTCTAATGTTGAAGATATGATGCGAAACAATGAAGTCGAATCTGCTGAGTTTGGGCAAGATGCCCAAGAGACTAACAGCTCGACTTTAATAGATGAAAATGTTCAAGAGATAAAGCCAGTTCAAGAAGCTAAGAAAGCGATAGACACGCTAGAGCCGGTAAGCAGTACTGAACCGATAATGCCGCTCTATCTGCGTCTTATTCCCAGAGGTCAGCTTTGGGTAGGGATCATTAACGCCGAGACACATAAACGCAGAGCTGAGACGATCACAGAACCTCTTATCCTCGACGCGCATAAAAACTGGTTGATCGTGACCGGTTATGGTCACCTCGACATGGATTGTGGTGACACAACAAACAAGTATAGAGAAGATAAAAAACTTCTCTTTTTATACGAAAACGGTATCTGTCAAGTCATTGACGAAGAAGAGTTCAAGGCACGCAACAGGGGCAAACTGTGGTAAAAAAGCTGTTATTAGCTGCCCTGTTGACATCTTCTCTTTTTGGTGCTGAAGCAGTGACTGAAAGTGTAAAAGAGAACAATGTATCAACGCAACAAGAGCAAGCAGAAGAGAAAACACCGCTGACAAAAAAAGAGCTTCTTGATGAGAAGATCATCTCTTTTATCGGTGAAGAGTCGTATGAAAGAAACCGAGACTACATTCATATCAACTTCAAAAATATTGATAGCTTTTACACAAAAGAGCACATCAATGTTGTAAAAGTTGTTGAGACCTTAGAAGAGAATGGCTTGTTACACCTCTTTTTTGAAGAGCCACAGCAGTATGAGATGACATTTCACTCAACGGGTGACCCCCTCTTTTTTGTTAAATTGATGGGTGATACACTTCGCGATATAGGATACTACCGTTATGTGACGAAAGAGTCAGTAAATGATGAGAGTGGATTTGAGTGGAAGATCTCTCTTGAAGCTGAGTATGTAACGGACCCGGTACTCTTGCGTAAAGAGCTTGCCACCCGTGGATGTGAGATCATTGATATCGTACGTAATTCGGCAACGGATTGGCACTACAATATCGATACATCAAAAGCACATCTTAAAGTCGACAAACTTCAAAGCGGAAAAAAGAAGAAGTACAATCGTATACAATATGCGAAATGGCTTGATGTCGCCCACATAAAGTCAATAGATATTAAAAGTCACAGAGCAAACTTTTGGTACCCGTATATTGCTCTTTATGACAGCTCACTGCGCCTGCTAAAAGTGATAAAACAAGATGAAGAGAC
>JBATWM010000140.1:0-1900 GCA_049672605.1 Sulfurimonadaceae bacterium | reverse complement strand
AGAAACGCATAAGGATGTGAGGAAGACCTGCCGTACCGAACATTAGAGCAACCGCCAAAGAGATCGCCGAAATAGGGTCACTGACCAGTCCGCCCGGGCTCATGATCTCAATACCTTTCATCTCAGTCGCCGTAGCAAAGAGTGAACCGAAGCTAAAGTCGAAGTGTGCCATGACCGCAATCGCCATAAAGGTCGCACCCGAAAGCAGCAAGAAGGCTTTAATGATCTGTACCCATGTCGTTGCCAGCATACCGCCGAATACAACATACAGGATCATAAGTACACCGACCAAGACAACCGCGATCTCATACTGAAGACCAAATAGAAGCTGGATCAGTTTTCCAGAACCAACCATTTGCGCGATCAGGTAGAGAATTACCGTAGCAATAGAGCCAGAAGCTGCTAATGAACGGACCGGTGTTTGACGCAGACGATACGATGCAACATCCGCAAACGTATATTTACCCAAGTTACGTAGTTGTTCAGCAACAAGGAACAAGATGATCGGCCAACCGACCAAGAAACCGATCGAGTAGATCAGACCATCATAACCTTTCATGTAAACAAGACCGGAAATACCCAGGAATGACGCTGCAGACATATAGTCACCTGCGATCGCCATACCATTTTGGAAACCGGTAATACCGCCACCGGCAGTATAGAAATCTTTAGCTGTTTTAGTACGTTTGGCTGCCCAGTACGTAATACCTAATGTTCCACCAACAAAGAGTAAGAACATAACAATTGCAGACATATTGAGCGCCTGTTTTTCAACTTCACCCTCTAATGCACCTGCGGCAAACAACATTGCCGCTGAAAGGCCCATAAATAAAAATATACGACCCATCATGACATCGTCTCCTTAGCTTTCGCTTTGATCTTAGCTGTAAGATCATCAAACTCACTGTTTGCACGTCTTACATAAATACCTGTCAATACGAACGCAAAGATGATGATGGCCACACCAACTGGAATACCTATAGTTGTAACCGTATCACTACTTAAAGGCGTACCGAGTGCACTCGGGTTAAATGCGATAGTCAAGATAAATGAGAAATAGACCACCAACATCGCTATTGTCAATCTCCACGCAAACTTCGAGCGTGTAGTGACTAACGTTTGAAAATTCGGATCATTTTTGATCGTGTCAACTTGTTCTTTATTCATTAGAACTCCTTATCAAATTTTTATAGTAAGACAATTGTAATTGCCTTAGCTTAACACTTTTGGACATAATTTATCTGTCCACAAAAACGCAACTAATTAAAAGTTATAGTTTGCGATCAGACGATACTCATTCCATCCAGTATCAGCACCGGCTGTTCCTTCTGCAAAGTTTTTCGGGAAGTTTCCACGAAAACGAAGCTGAAGCTTTTTTACTGCCGCAGGATAGTATTTGACATCAAAGCCAGGCTCTGTTGCTGTACGTGCTACACCATAACCACTGTTCGCATCCATATCGAATGACGTATAGTAAGCTGCAGCTGAAAGGTTGGTTCCCAACTCTTTAAATGAGTATGCAAGGACCGCTTTTGTCGCCGCAGTACCAGCCAAGAATTGGTGACGTGTTACCATCCCTTGTGTATAAGCCGGCATCCCACCAAATTGTGAGAGGATCGCATTATTATATGAATCATCAGTAGCACTATTAGCACCCGTTTGTGAATACGCCAGGTACCCGCTGAATCCGGCATATTTAGCACCGATCTTAGCTGCCCAGTAAAGTGAATCTACTTTTCCGCTACCGCCAAGAACAGAATCTTGCATATACGCGCCACCGACACTGTTCTGCTTGATAACCTGTGCGTCGAGAGAGAGGACACTCCATGTCATACCGGCGTCAGCATATAGTGTGTTATAAAGGTCCCATGCGTAATCGTTAGAGATCTTTGCACGGAAG
>JBATWM010000139.1:0-18897 GCA_049672605.1 Sulfurimonadaceae bacterium | reverse complement strand
GCTACTAGAGATTTGGCAAACTCAACAATATTACTTTTATCACTGACACTTATAAGGGCGCGTTTCATACTCTAACCTTGGAGAAATTATTTGCGGAATTTTAACAAAGAAGTGATTAGGACTGGGTAAAAAAGTTTGAGCGGTATAGTAGGTCTATTGATAGAAGTATGGTTATTGATATTGGAGTGTAAATTTAACTAGATTGATATGATGGAATGATCTAAAATAAGGAAAATTTTCCAAGCTAAAAAGCTTGGAGTGCTGACTTAACAGCAGGCTTTGGCATCCTATTCTTTGAGAACTTTTTTAAAAAACCAAAGTGACGGGCAAAAATCGAAGATCGCCCATGTGAAGATCATCGCGACTACAAAAGCCAAAAGGCCAAATGCAACCGTCGATTCACCGAAATAAAAAAGTGCCCAGATCAGACTGAGCATTGCCCCCGTTAGAAGGCGCTGGAGTCTATGACTATGCATTATTTATCCTTTTCAATTACAAAACATAGCTCTTCGAAACAAGTTCAAAATAGAGCTATTACTGTAAATTTAGTATTATGGTTGCGGCTGTAAACTCAATGTAGGATCGTAGTTTTGAATAGCAGTATCAACGATCAAACGTAAATCAGCAAATACAACATCTGCTAAAGTACTGTATTGGATCACATCGTCTTTAGTGATCTTACCATCAGCATACGCCTGTTCAACAGCACCTTGGAACATTGTTCCAAACATAAAGTTAGGGCTTAGAAAGCTGATAGTCAATTTTGTAGGATCATTTTCATCAACTAACACTGTAATTTCACAAGGAAGTGCCGTTAAGTACTCATTACCAAGTTTAGTTGCCAATGTTGCGTATTTACCAGAACACGCCTCAATAACTCTAACACCCGGAATAGCCAGAGTATCCGGTCTTGCAGATTTCCATCCAGAACCTGCAGATACACCAGGAACATTAGTATAAACATCAGTACCATTTGTACCCATAGTTGCGATAATCGCTTCTCCAAGAGCTTTATCATCTGTGCCTGTAGCAAATGTATTACCATTTGTATATTCAAAAACTATATATGGATTTTTTAATGCTACTTCATTATCAATTTGTGTTTGTGTAAACTCTGGACCCATTGCTAAAGTAGACTCAGTGTATGGGATTGCAGTAGTAATGGCAGCTGCAGCCTCTGTTGTACCTACAGTACCTACTAGAGGAGATTGTGCAGCAACAGTAGTATCATCTAAAGCCGCTAAAACCAATTCTCTAATTTCTTTATTAACAGCACTTGCAACATCTTCTAATGCTCCAGTTGGATCACTGATATCTGTAAAGAAAAGATTAAAGATAGCATCTGCATTCAACATATCAACATAGATGTTTGTTCCATCACTGTGTACTGAGACTTCACATGGAAGAGCTGATCCATGGAAACGTCCTGTATTTGTTGCCATCGTTGCATAGCCACCATTACAAAACTCAACGATACGACTTTTGCCGCCTGCTGCTGTACCAGCTGAAGGGATAGGTAATAGGTCTCCTGTCCCATACGTCTCACCGCCTGCACCTCTATTAGCACCTGCAATAACCCAACCACCTGGAAATGCATGTCCATCTGCAGCCGTTTCATCTGTTAAAGTAACATAGTGTGCAATCTTATCTGCTATCGCTTCTATAGCTGCATCATCCACAGCAGCAGGATTTTCTATAACTGCAACACGTGTATAAGGAGAAATTGTTGCCGCCGGTGCTGCTGCTGCTGTTGCTGCAACCGTATCATCATCACTACCACATCCCGTAAGTCCTGCAATAAGTAAAGCACTGAGTGCCACTGATCCTAAAAGTTTTGTGTGCATCGTCATAATGCCTCCTGAGTTAAATTCTGTTATAGTTTAATTAAATAGGTATGAAAAAATCATGAATATTCCTACACTATTTTTTCATGATTTTTTCATATTACTCTGTATACATAGTATATTATGGTTATATTTGACTGTTTGAGCATCTATAGCCCTAAAACTCTGGAAGTTTGAATAACTAATTAACAACGGTTTTAGCATCTTCATCAAAAAAAAGTGTGTGTAACTGGTGTTTTTGTGATAAGTTTGTGATATTTTCATGATTTTTTCATTTAAAAAGTAGATAATGACGCATCTTACCATTCAAGGATCAATATATGAAAAACATTTTATTAGCACTTATGACAGCAGCTGTCATGATGTTCAGCGGTTGTAGTTCTAAAGAGGCGACACCAGGATATACAGGGCCTGCTGAAGTCAGCACCTATTTTGTTGCACCGTTAATGAGCACTGATGACGTCAAGTCTAAACTTCAAAGCGCCGGTTTTGAGATCGTCGCTGTCGATAAAGTCGGTAAAGCAAAACTTGACAGTATCGTTTTTACGAACGATTATTTAAAAGGTTTAGCAAACAAGCCTGGTCGCGGTTTCTTAGCGGGTGCACTTCGTGTCTTGGTTGACACTGAAGGCAATACAACACGTATCTCTAATCCGCGTTACTTTACAAAGGCTTTTTTACAAGATGATTACAAACTGGGTGACGAACAGCCTCTTCTTGATGACCTCAACAAAGCCTTCCCTGAACTTAAACCGTCTGAAGACAAATGGGAGTTTGCAGGTCTTGCAGATTACCAGTTCATGATCGGCCGTCCATACTATCAAGACCAGATCGTTGCCGGTGAAGGCAGTACAGCAGATCTTATCGCCAAGATGGACAGCGCTAAGAAGAAAGACGTAGTTTTTAAACTTGAGGTAGGTGAAGGACGTACGCTATATGGTGTAAAACTGCACAAACGTACCATGAAGTTTGCTGACAAGATCGGTGCACAAAATGCCGGGATCATGCCTTGGATGATCTTAGTTGAGGACAATAAAGCGACAGCGCTGCGTGCTGATTATATGATCGCTATCAGCTACCCTCTTCTTGACCTGGGTGGGTTTATGGGGATCATGACTGTACCTGGTGCAGTCGAAAAAGATGTCTCTAAATACTTTTAATAGTATCTGTTCTACACATGAGAAGAGTGCCAAATTCTATTTGGCACTCTATCTCACCTTACTTCTTATAACTCACACTTCTGCTCAGATGAATTAAACACGATCGTTGTATAAAACTGTCCATCTTTCTCTTCTACATCATACGTATAATCCAGTTTATCAGCCAGTCTAGCGATCATCTTAGAACCAATAAATGAGCTGAAAAGTGTCTCATCACTTTTGTCCCCCATCTCATTGACAATATGCAGACGACGATTTTTTGAGTCCACATAGTTAGTGATAGTCGAGTTGTTTTTAGTGTGCATAAAGATATTTTCAAAGACAGCCTGCATCACCTTCTGCATCGCCTCTTTGTGAACAGAGAGAGTAAAGTCTTCTTCCCAGTTAGAGACCATCGTCAACCCTTTTTTCTCCAAGATAGGTTTAAAAGCCATTTGCATCATCGAACACTGTTCTTGCATCGAGATCGACTCTTTTTGTTTCTGCATATCCCATTCTATCTCTTTTAAAAAGAGCAGTTCACGCAGTTTGTTACTGATCGTCTTAATGTCATCTTCACTCTCTTTGACAAATGTCGCTTTCTCAAATTCATCATTCTGTTTAAAAAGTGACAAACGTGCTTTCAAGATGGCGATCGGCGACTTGATCTCATGGGCAGCCTCTTTAAAGATGTCCTGCTTCTGTTTACAGAGTGTCTGGTTTGATTCAAGCAGTCCGATGATCGCCTCTTTAAGATCATTGACCTCACTGCTGCCGTTACATAGTGGAATACTTTTATTATCAGAAGATGAATCCTTACAAAAACGGACCAAGCACCGTAGTGGTAGAAACAGACGGTTAAGGAAATAGGTAAAGATCAAGATAAATAAGAACAAGACCGTGCCAAATACCAACAGTAGTTTCAAGATAAAGGCCAACAACTTACTCTGTACGGCATCACGGCCGGAACTAACAACAAGATAACGATTGTCAGGCAACTTTTTAACAACACTGCAGATCTCTTCTTTTACTGGTTTTTCATCATAAATAGAAAAAGTAAGATGATCAAAAAGAGCAACAAACGGCGCTTCGTGGTACTCCTCTAAAAGGTAAAAACTGTCTTTTATGGTTTCAGGGTCATTGTTATACAGTTCGTGACGCACTACATCTTCAGCCATAACGGTCAATGAGCTTTTCAGGTTAGTACTTAACTCTTTATGGTAATCATAAACGACATAAGATCCCAACATTAAAAAGGTCACAATAATGCTAACGGCAAAAAAGAAGATGATAGAGAACTGTAGACTTTTAGGCTTATTCAATAGTATACCCTCGTGTTTTAATCGTCTTAATGATCTTTACAGGCAGCTTTTTACGCACATGACCTATCGTCACATCGATCGTGTTTGACGAGATGTTTTGCGGGTTCAAATAAAGCGCGTCAAGCAGCTCCTCTTTTGAGACGATAGAGCCCTGCTTTTTCAACAGATAGAAAAAGAGGTCACTCTCTTTACGGGTCAGTGCGACCGTTTCGCCTCTGTATTGAAGCTGCTTCAGACTCGTATCACACATCAGACCATTAAGATCGATCTCTGTCGCTTTTTGATTACGTCTTGCAAGGGCATGGACCCGTGCCAACAACTCATCATTGTCAAAAGGTTTATCCAGGTAATCGTCTGCCCCGACATTTAACCCGCTGATCTTGTCAGCGATCGAACCATAGGCACTGATAACGATCACACCCGTCTGACTGTTTTTCTCTTTGATCTTTTTTATCAATGACATCCCGACATCCAGCCCGTTGATATCTCTATCCAACAGAACAACATCATAATAGAACTGATCAATATAATCACTTGCGTCCTCTATCGTGGCAAGTGCATCAACAACAAAGTGCTCTCCAAGATAGGCACTCACCAATTTAGAAAGTTGCAAGTTGTCTTCTAACATTAAAATTCGCATTAATATTCCTTCTCTAAGAAATATACCTAAAGAGTGTTAGTTATGTGTTAAAAACAGGCATCAAATACTAGAATTTGATAGCTTTTTTTTATATTCGAAATTCTTATACATACTAAGGACTGTTTACATTATTAAGCGACTTATTTGACGTTCACTTACGTTCCCGGAGTGTCGACATGGATTTCGTATCAATACACGCAAACATATTATGATGGATTCCAATGCGATAACGTTTCTCAACACCCCTGCTCTTGCTGCCAAAAGTACTATGCATATGGGACTTCTATGTTGTCAAACTGCTATTGCAGCAGGTACCCAGTTAGACAAACTCTGATTGCTAATGAATAACATCTCCGGTATGGCCTTTGACACAAGCAGTGTCACACCATAAATACAGTTTTAGGAACTAACACAGTTTTTGCCTTTTTTGCTATATAATAGATATATTTGGCAAAGGCAAAATGGTGAAAACAGAGACAATAACCCTTTTTCATAACCAATCTTTACAGCCTTCGCAGCTACTCAATTTTAAAAATGAATCCAACCTTCTAGTTCAAGTTTTCAGCTCCCTGCATAAGGATCTTGACACTTTACAATCTATCCTTGACGCCCTTACCACAGAGTTGCCGCAGGCGGTTGTTATCGGAGCGACAACAGACGGAGAGATCGAAGCGGGTAATGTCTATACCAACTCTACTGTTATCTCTTTCACCTGTTTTGAAGACACCCAGCTCAGCGTATTTTCTGTTAAAAACAGCCATGCCAAACACTATGCCGACACGCTAGTTGAAACCTTAGTCACAGAGCGGACTAAGCTCCTTTTGATATTCACAGACGGGACAACAACTAATGGTGAGGCCTTCCTTTCTGCTATACATGACGCGTCACCTGCCACACCTATAGCAGGGGGCATGGCCGGTGATGGTGCCTCTTTTACGCAAACCTATATCATTCACGGCAAAGACATTATTGACAAGGGTGCTGTTGCTGTTGCCTTAGATTCTGATCGATTGCATGTCAAAACCGATTATAGTTTTGACTGGCAGCCGCTAGGACGGGCAATGGTTGTGACAAAAGCCAAGGACAATCGGGTCTATGAGATCGACCACCAGCCTGTCACAACAATATACGGTAAATACCTTGGTCAAGAGATAGAAGACGCTCTCCCCAATATTGGCATAGAATTTCCACTTCTTCTTAAACGCAATGACCTTATCTTTGCCAGAGCTGTAGTGGCGAAGTTTGATGATGGATCATTGGTGTTTGCAGGGAATTTAGATGAAGGCGATAGAGTCTATCTTGGTTTTGCCGACATCAACCAAGTGATCCATAACTCATTGGAAAGAGCAGAAGCGTTCTCTAATCAAAATATAGAGACCTTTTTTATCTACTCATGCATGGCGCGACGACGTTTTATGAGAGACATCATTCATACTGAAATTGAGCCGTATGCACAGATGTCATCAACAGCAGGTTTTTTTACCTATGGTGAGTTTTTTCACGCCAACAGTGAAAACTACCTTTTTAATGAGAGCATGACAATTGTTGCCTTGAGTGAAAACATAGATAAACCTATTGAACATAAGCCGATATCAAGGTTGTCATTTGACAGCGATGAAAACCGTACATTCAAAGCCCTCAGCCATCTTTTTAAAGTCACACAAACAGAGTATGAGTTTAACCAACAACTGCTCAATACCGTTGTCAAGACCGGTCGTATAGGCTACTTTATACGTGAACACGAACATGACACCATCGATTTTTCCGATATTGCAAAAGAGATCTTTGGACTGGAGCTTTTTGATCACAAAGCCTATAGGAGCGGATTTCGTTCTTTGATGACACTGCTTCGCCATCTTATTCATCCTGATGATCAGACAAAAGCACTGACTGTCATGCAGGAGGCGACAGATAGACGTGAGGGCTACGAACTTGATTGCCGTATTGTCCTGCCTAACGGTCTATGTCGTCATATCAAACTGATCACCCATCTTAGTTTTACAACTGAAAACCGTCTCTATCGGACAGTGGGTACCATTTACGACCTGAGTGAGCTCAAAGAGGAGCAGTTACGACATGAAGAGCTCTCCTTTTTGGTTGAAAACGCCATCAATGAAGTCTATATCGTTGATGCGAAGACACTGATCTACCAATATGCCAATACCAAAGCACTCGATGTCCTGGGGTACACGCATGAAGAGCTCAAGAAGATGAATGTTTATGACATCAACCCGGAACTCTCAACTGAAGATGTCGCGCAGATGATGACCGTGATCGGCCACCAAGAGATGATCACCAATGAGAGTGTTCATCAGAGCAGAGACGGTTCACGCTATCCAACCCGTTCACAGATCTATCATACCCGCTACTTTGGTAAAGATGTCTATGTCATCTTCTCAACAGACATCACACAAGAGAAACACCAGAAGATGAATGAACTGACACTCAAAAAGACCTTGGAAAATGTCCTCGATTACAGTGGTACGCTCTTTCTTCTCTCCAGTGGAACGGAGATCGTTCACGCCAATAAAGCACTGCTCCATTTTCTAGGTCTCAACTCGGTGGAAGAGCTCAAAGGGAGATACCACTGTATGATGGATATCTTTGAAGAGGAAGAGAACTATTTTTCATCTAAAAAATTAAATGCAGAGTGTCAAGGCTGTGAATGTATCGCGACCTTGGTAAAAGGCGATATTTTAGGGGTCATCAAACATGCCCCTTCCGGTCAAAAAAGGGTGATGAAACTCAACCTCAACCAGTTGCCAAACGACAACTACATCATCTCTATGACCGATGTTACCGAGATCGAAGAGGAGGCCAAACGTTTTCAATACCAGGCAAACCATGACAAATTGACCGGAGCCTATAACCGAAGTTACCTTGACTTTATCTACCAAAAGCACCTCGATGAGTTTGCTAAAAGCAGTTCAGTATGCTCATTCATACTGCTCGACATCGATGACTTTAAACAGATCAATGACAACTATGGCCACCTTACCGGAGACCGTGTCCTAATCCTGTTAAGCAATCTCATCAACCATAAGATACGTCATGATGATGTTTTTATACGCTGGGGCGGCGAAGAGTTTCTGATCCTGCTGCCGCACACGTCCAAAGAAAATGCCGTTACAACAGCAGAGACATTGCGTCAAGAGATCAGTAAGATCGACATCGGCATCGATTATCGTGTCACCTGCAGTTTTGGTGTTACAGAGTGTCAAAATGGCGATACTAAAGAGACACTGTTTGAGCGTTTGGACAAGGCTCTTTATAAGGCTAAGAATTCCGGTAAAAACTGTGTGAAGACGCTATAACGTGTAAAATATGTTAAACTTTCACCGATGAAACTACGAATTAATACCTTATTAGCACTGCTTTTTATCATCAGTACCCTGACAACATCTCTGCACGAGTTGTTGCCGCATCACCACAGCAGTGATTGTCAGGTCTGTACTTTAGTGGAACATGATAGTGCTCTCATAGCCAAAGAACATGGGAAACCGACCAAGCTCACGACTCTCTTTGAGGCGATTATGCTACCACATATACAGATCAGCCATTCGCCTATCTCAACACTCAATCCCCGTGCTCCGCCACTTTTTTCATAAACATAGACCAAATAATAAAATTTATATATCACTAAACTCTTGCTGCCGCTAAACGGTAGTTATTGAGTATTTATCGTTGGAGAATTTATGAAAAAAAGTATTTTAAGCGTGGCCTTGTTGCCACTGCTTGTATGGGCTGAGGAGTCATCCTATACTAACTATAGTTCCAGTTTCAATCAGAGTGCTTTTATCCCGGATATTGCCCTCATTGTAGACATGTCGTACACCAACCGAAACATTAAAGACAGCGAGCAAGACAACCTATCTTTATTAGGTACTCCCTACCCCGAATATGTCGAGTACAATACCAATAACGGCTTCAACCTCAACTATGCGGAGCTCAACCTCCATTCTGATGTCGATCAACTCTTTGTACTCGATGGTGTCTTTCACTTCAATACCGAAGGGGTTGAGATCGAAGAAGCCTATTTTACAACCCGAGCCTTGCCGTGGAACCTCAAACTCAAAGGCGGCAAATTCAAATCCGACTTTGGGCGGATCAACCATCAGCACCAACATCTTTGGGATTTTGCCGATGCCCCGCTTGTCTACACAACATTTCTCTCGCCTGAGGGACTCAACAATATAGGCGTGCAACTGCAATGGCTCGCGCCGACGCCTTGGTATATGATGGTTGGTGTCGAACTCATGCAGAGCGGTAACGGTGCCAGTTTTAGCAATGAGGGTTTTGAGGATTTTAATATAACTGCAGGAGATGCTCCGTCACTAGCTGTCGGCTATCTTAAAAACTCATTTGATGTTGACGACACCACGCTTCTGTTTGGCGTGAGTGCTGCTTCAGGCGATGCAAATATAATAAATGAAGCAATAGCTTTTGATGGCAAAACGAAACTTTATGGCGCTGATCTGCTGGTTAAATCCTATTTTGACAGCTACAGCTATCTTAGTTGGCAAAGTGAGCTCATGTATCGTGATATGAGCGGTAAAGATGTGACGGCGAACAGTGACCTCACCATCAAACAGGCCGGTGTCTACAGCCAACTTGTATATACCTACGACCGTAACTGGCGTAGCGGTCTGCGGTATGATAGTATCTTTTACACTGAAGAGAACGGACAAGACCAAAGCAATTCGCTGAACAAATACACCTTTATGGCCGAATACAACCCTAGCGAATTTTCACGTCTTCGCGCCCAATACAGCCATAGTAATGCTTTTACGGATGCAATTACAGGTAATATACAAGATATTAATGAGTTCATTCTTGAACTTAACATCGCCATCGGATCGCATGGCGCACACTCCTTTTAAGGCCTTATGATGCAAAAATATCTATTTCTTTTACTCGTGATCGTTCCGGCACTCTTTGCCAAGGTGCAAGTGGCCGTTAGTTATCCCTATATCGCAGCGTTGACAAAGGCTGTCGGCGGCGACAGCGTTGATGTCACTACTTTGGCTAAAGGGAATTGGGATCCGCATTTTGTTGTGCCTCGTCCTTCGCTTATCCGTCAAGTGGCACAGGCCGACCTTCTTATCATTAATGGGGCGCAGCTGGAACTTGGCTGGATGCCGCCGCTTATCAACAAATCGAACAATGCGCGCATCCAACCCGGGACAAAAGGCTTTTTAGACCTTAGTCAGGTGATAACACTGATCAACAAACCCAGCTCTGTCAGTCGTTCAGGCGGTGATATTCATGCTGACGGCAACCCGCACTTTAGCACGGATCCTTTTATCATGCCTTCTCTTGCCGATGCCATTGCTAAGCAGTTAACACGCATCGACCCTGATCATGCTGCCATCTATCAAACAAATGTCGAAGCATTTACTCAAAACTGGGAACAACAGCTTGCAAGATGGCAAAAAGAGATGGAACCGCTTAGAGGCAAGAAAGTGCTCCAATACCATGAACTATATAACTACTTTCTCAAACGTTTTGGCTTGATCAGCATTGGCAATATTGAACCGCTGGCAGGTATCAATCCTTCTTCTCGTCACACCATGGAGCTCATCGAGCAGATGAAATCCCAACAGGTCACACTGATTTTACAAGATGTCTATCACAACCCTAAAACCGCAACATTCATCGCGGAAAAGACAGGTGCAAAAGCGGTAACAATACCTCATGATGTCGATGCTGTACATGAGGCTGACACACTTGAAAATCTTTATAACACCATCATTTTACGAGTGACACAACCATGATAACGCTGCTCGCACCGGTCCTGTTTCTCATCATCATTTTAGTTGCTATTCACAGCTGGTTTGGACTGAGAATTATCCGCCGCGGCATCATTTTTACCGATCTGGCCATAGGCCAGATCGCTGCCGTAGGCGCAGCGGTCAGTGTGAGCTTTTTTCATAGCGAATATCTCTACTTTTTTACCCTGCTCTTTGCGCTAATGGGCGCACTGCTCATCAGCTTTGCAGTCAGCCGTCTTCGCTATATCGAAGCCTTTATCGGCCTTCTTTATGTTCTTGGTGCCAGCAGCGTCATGCTCGTTCTTGCACAAAACCCTGAAGGAAGTGAGCACTTTAGTGCTCTGCTTGCGGCAGATGTTCTCTTTACCTCAACCGATGCTATTATAAAAAGTGCTGTTATCTACGCGGGGATTGGTATTTTGTTAGTTTGGGTACTGCCTAGATTAAACGGCCTAATGTATGAATTACTTTTCTTCACCTTGCTCGCAGTGACTGTCACATCATCCGTACAGCTTGCCGGTGTTTTAGTTGTCTTCGTCCTGCTCATCGCACCTGCATTGATCGGACTGATGCAACAGCATTTTTCACCCTATAGTGTCGCCTTGATCGCGGGAACATTCTTTGGTATGAGTGCCATCATAGCCTCATACTTTCTTGACCTGCCGACTGGCTATGCAATTGTCTTTTTTGGTGCCTTGAGTGCCGTTATCGCTGTTTTAATGTTTGACAGAAAAGCGCTCAAAACCTAAGCTTTTCGCAGTCAGTAGATGCATCCAACTAAAGCCAAGAGCACCACTCAACTGTTTTCTTTTATACTAGTTTCTCTAACATTGCCAACTCATCGTCTTCTGATTCAGGATAGCGGACACCTTTAAGTGCTGCCCCCTCCTCATCAATGTCAAACATGTCGTCTTCCAGATCATCTAAAAGCTGGCATTGACCAAGAGAGTGTAACTTTGCTGTCGCCTTCTCTTTTTTGTTTGCCACAATTGCAATAATATCCCCCTTGTGAAATCCCTCAGCCACCGCACCCTCTTCAGCGATCTCACAAAGAAAGATCTCTTCAAGCTCTTGTTTCTGTACCATTGTGATCAATGTGTTTAACACATTTTTACTCTCTATCTTGATTGCCCATGAACGTATACTCATTGTCTGCCTTAATGTAAAACTTTTTTGAAGTATACTATATCAACACCAAGCAAAGTAAGCTAATGAGACTTTTCACCCCTTTACTCATATCCATAACACTCTATGCAAATGAGACACAGAGTACCGAACAGGTGGCTTTTACAAATGTCAATCAAGCTATACCTTCTATACAGTTTGACATGCGATACACGTCAAGCAACAACTTTATTGGTACGTCCATCCATGGCTACAACGCGCCTATCTGCTACTTGAGCAATGAGACATCTGTTGCACTGTCGAACGTACAAAAGAGTCTGCAAAAAAAAGGACTCTCTCTTCGTGTCTTCGACTGTTATCGTCCACAGCGGGCTGTTGACCATTTTGTGCGCTGGGCGAAAGATCTTAATGACACTAAGATGAAAAGTATCTACTACCCCAATGTGGACAAAAAAGATCTTTTCAGAGATGGCTATATTGCGGCCAAGTCAGGGCACAGCCGAGGCAGTACGATTGATCTTACTATCGATGGACTCGACATGGGAACACCCTTTGACTTTTTCGATCCACGCTCACACACCAACGCAAAAACGGTCACAAAAGAGCAGCAGAAAAACAGAATGGTTTTGAAAAAAGTGATGCAAGAGCACGGCTTTAAAAACTACGCCGAGGAGTGGTGGCACTACACCCTGAAAGGTGAACCGTTCAAAGAGACTTACTTTGATTTTGAGATAACAGAAGAGCTCCAGCCTTAATCCACCAGTGTAATGTTAAGGCCATCGAGTAGGCTAAACGCCTCATAACGGCTGAACTTGGCCTCATTGATCGTGTTTATATTGATGTCGATCGTGTAGTTTTCGGCCAGAGTAAAGTCCGCACCGCTTAGATCTGTATTGCGAAATAGCGTGTCGGTGAAATCAGTCTCCCTGAAATCGGCTTGGGAGAGGTCGCTCTCTCTAAAGTCGACATCGTGTGCTTTGCACTCTCTCATAACCAGCGTCTGCAGTGTAAGGCCGTAAAAAGAGGAGTAGTCCACTATACAGTTTATAAATGTCAACGGTGCATCCAGCAGAACATCCGAGTATGCTGCCTTCGTCCAGTCAATGCCGCTGAGCTTGCTCTCTTCAAAAACGACATTTGAGAACCTGCTGCTATCGATCTCTATCACGCTCAGGTTGCACTTGAGAAAACGGCAATCTTCAAAGATACAGTGACGTAGCTGCGCATCACTAAAATCACAATTGATAAAGATGCAATCGTCAAACTCTTTTGAAAAGATCTCTTCTGCAGAGAAGTCCAGATCTCTAAACTCCTCTGCGAAATTATCATCCTGAAACTTAACTATTTTCATGTTCACCTTTAAAATCGGCGCTGCTTTTTGTTATATTCAGATTAATATTTAATCCCAGCTGCTCAATGAGATCCAAAAACACCGTATCCAGCCCCGCCTGCAAAGTCAGCTCCCGATTTGAAACGGGATGGGTGAATCTCAATGCATTAGCATGAAGCAGCAGACGGTGAGCGTTGAACTGCTCTCTGAAGAAACGGTTATGCTCCCCCAGTCCGTATTTCGTATCGCCGACGATCGGGTGCAAGATGTGCTTCATGTGGCGTCTGAGCTGATGTTTTCTGCCTGTTTCTGGGTTTAGCTTCAATAGAGAGTATCGCGCCGTGTTGTATCGCCCTACGGCAAACGGCAGCTCGGCTTGGTCGATTTTCTGATAAGAGGTGACCGCTTCTTGCGCATCTTTATCTTTTCTCGCCTTGGCGTCTGTCATCTTATCCAAGAGCTCTTTTAAGGCATAGTCTATAAGATCACTTTCGTCTGTATAGCCTCTGACAATGGCCATACACTGCTTTTTAAACGCTTTCTCTTGCATCTGCTCAGAGAGGGGCCTTGCGATCTCTTTACTAAGTGCAAAAAGCAGAACACCTGATGTCGGTTTATCCAAACGGTGTACCGGGTAGACATACTGACCGATCTGGTCTCGCAAGATCTGTATGGCAAATCGTGTCTCTCGTTTATCGATCAGAGATCGATGCACTAAACGCCCTGTGGGTTTGTTGATAGCAACAATATGTTCATCTTTATATATGATTTCCAGCTCTTCCATACACGGATTATATAGCAAATTTCTCTACTTATATAATACTACCAATAACTAGTATTTATTCACTCTCTAAGTCTTGAGCAGGTATAATCACAAAAAATTTATGCATTAGGTAAAAAGTTATGTCTGCAGCTATCTATCCCGATATTTTTGATGAACTCAAAACACAAGTCCGTGAAGCCGGCCTATTAAAACGTGTCCCTGTACGCGGTACTATTGAGATGGTCGCTGTCATCGTCTCTTTCATTGCTGTCTATAGCACCTTGACACTCTGGAACCCTATCTTGCTTGGTCTTTTTATGACCCTGCTGTTTACCCGGGCTGTGTTTGTCTCACATGACATCTTGCACCTGCAGTACTTTCAGAACAAAAAACTCTCTTTTCGTCTGAGCTACCCTTTTTCAGCTATCATCCTGAGCAACTCATCATCTTGGTGGGACTTTAAACACAACATCAACCACCACCACTTTTGTAATACTATTGAAAAAGATGAAGACATCATGGCTCTCGATGGCGCCTTTACACCAAACAACCGTGGTAACTCACCGTTTATCAAAAAGTTCAAACGTCTTATCTTCTGGGGGGCCATGTTCTTTATGTACCCAGCCTTTATTGCACAGTCTTATAAGTTTGCGCTAAAACGTAAAAACTACGGTGAGTTCTTTTTAATGCTGCTGCACTGGCCGATTATCTGGGGACCGATCTTTTACGTCTTGCCTTTAGCCGATGCGCTTACGACTTTTGTAACGCTTTATATCGTCTTATCAGCATGGTTGGCATTTGGTTTTATCACCAACCATTTAGGCTGTGAGGTCTTTACCGTAGAAGAGGTAGAAAGCATGAGTTGGTTGGAGCTTCAGATGCGTACGTCACGTTCACTAAAAGGCGGCATGTTGGTACACTGGTTTTATGGTGGATTAAACACTCAGATCGAGCACCACCTCTTTCCAAAAGCACCGCGTTACAACCTCTTGAAAGTACAGCAGATGACCCGTGACTTTGCCAAAAAACATAACATCGCCTACTTTGAGACGACACCTATTGAGGCCTATGTCCAGATCAACAAGGCACTGGACGCGTACTAGGTACGCTCTGCTTAAATACTCCATCACTTTTATATTCCCACTCATAAAACTTACTTTAAAGCATTAAAGACCTGTTGCAGTTTCGCAGCATGATAAGCGATATAGGCTTTTCGTCCCTCTTTGCCGACATATTGCTGCAATTCTTACGGTGTCATTGCAGTTCCTTTTAGTCTCCGTTATGGCTTTGTCATCAATGTCTATGACGACACTCGTTCAGACTCCTCAAGCGATGACATATAGTCACAGACTTCTGTGTTTTCATTGCATTCATGGATGTAGTAATGATTTCTCTTCTCTTTTTGCGTTGCAAAGTTATCCGATACAAAGTGCCAGTTAACGAGTTGCCACCAGTTCAGCAGATACTCTGCCCTTGCATTACGATGATCAAGATAATAGGCGTGTTCCCATACATCACAGACCATCAATGGAACGCGTCCTGAACAGATCGGATTGTCTGCATTACCTGTCTGTTCAATGTGCAATACATTCTCCTTATCGATACTGAGCCATACCCAACCGGAACCAAAAAGTGATACTCCGGCATCTATAAAAGCCTTTTTAAATGCGTCTATCGAACCGAATTGCTGTTCAATACTGTCTGACAATTCGACTGAAGGTGCAGTCTCTTCATTTAACAATCCATGCCAAAAGAAGTCATGGTTGAATACCTGTGCTGCATTGTTGAAGATGGGGCCTGTCGATTTTTTAATGATCTTAACAAGTGACATCTCAGCATATTCACTATCTTTGATGAGGGTGTTAAGCTTAGCGACATAGCCGGCATGGTGTTTACCGTGATGAAAGGAAAGTGTCTCCTCTGACATATAGGGTTCGAGTGCCTTGTATGAATAAGGCAGTGTCATGAGTGTATGTTCCATAATGATCTCCTTTTATGATCTAAGAGTACCTACACCACTGATCAACAGCACCTGCCGATCAATAATGTTGTACTTATTGCGATCTGAATAACCTCTTTTGTAAAAACTGTTTCCAAACATAGACCAGAAAACCTTTTTACTGCATATGAATAAGTTATCATAATATTTCATAATAATATGACAGCTCTTTATCACTTATATATTTTCTTAAAAAATATTTTAGGAGAAAGGCGGAGGCACTCTATTATTTGTAGATAAATGGTTTAACGTTATGAGCATATTTTTAAAATAAGATTTTTACGGTCACACTCAAGGTACCTCTAAAAACCCTAGTCAGTCTCAGAGGGAAGTAGAAGTGTGAGAAGGTCCTTGCAATATAAGAGCGATATTATACAGAGTACTTGGCAAAAAGAGTGTTGATACAAGTCAATACCTCATCCTCCCTACTTCTCTTTTTCTGAACCTGTTTCATCCTCTATCGTTCCCTGCCTCTCTTTGTCTCTTATAATAGGCATAGGGTCCCGTCGTACAGTCAGCTCAAACGCGTCCGGACGGGCATAGTGTCCGGCAACATCCAAGTTCCATTTACTGCCGCGAAGCATGTTTAGATCCATCTCGGCATAAAGTATACCCTCCTCTTCATGCAACGGGCCGGCTATGATCTCACCATTTGGGTCGACGATAATACTATTACCCGTATTGACCCATTCTCCTGCCGATTCATAGAAAGGCTCAAGTTCAGGGCACTGCCTAATAATATCCTCTTTTTTAGAGACCATACAGCAGCCGATGACATAGGTACGCCCCTCTCTTGCAATATGGCGCATAGAGGCCTGCCATGTTTCGCTCTCATCATAAGTAGGTGCCAGGTAGAGTTCGACGCCCTGAGTATAGAGACTGTAACGTGCCAATGGCATATAATTTTCCCAACATGTCAATCCCCCTACTTTACACAGTGGCGTATCGAAGACCTGGACACCGCTTGGATCGCCATAAGCCCATATTGTCCGTTCCGCTGCAGTTGGTACAAGTTTTTGATGCTTACCCATAACATTACCTTCTGGGTCTATATATAAGAGGGTATTGTAAAGGCTGCCTCCGCTTGCCTCACTGTTTCGTTCGTTGATCCCGATCATGACATAGATGTCACCATCTCGTGCTGCTGCACAGAGTCTGTCCGTGGCATCGCTTGGTACACTAACAGATTGTTCCAACAGCTTTGCATAGAGCTGCTGATGCAAGCCCATCTGACCCGCTGCGACATTCCAGATCCAATCTGGATATCCGGGGACAAAGACTTCGGGAAGCAGTACCATCTTTGCACCATTATCTGCTGCTTCGAGAATCAATTTACATGCTTTAGTTATCGTCGCTTCTCTATCCATAAACACAGGAGAAGCTTGGATGACAGCAATACTAAAAGTATTATCTTTCATCTCTTATCCTTTACCTAAAAATAGAGTTCCTAATTCAATTCAGAGATCTATTAAGAGCGCTCTTTGAACTATTATGCGCCAAAGTTACATTTATCCACATTATGTATTTTTGCAAAATTAACTTATTAATATTAATGCAAGTCAAGCTCATAAAAAAAACATGACATTGCCTACTTTACACTTATATATTCGATGTAATTCACCCTTTAGTGTGATACTTTTGATACCTATTTTTGTTATAATTTTTTATATATAATATAATTTTTTATAAAGTAAAACCTTAATGAAACGAAATAAAATTGCACTTGTTATTGCTATAGTCTTTTTTGCCTTTATGGCTTTCTACAGCGCATGGAATGACCTAAGAGATGACCAACAACTTCTAAGCAATGTAAGCTTGGTCGAAAGCCGCCTTAATGACATTACCGAGATCAATACCGTTATAACACAACTGCAAAAAGAGCGGGGTCTTACCGCCATCTATCATGCCAATTCGAATGATGGTACTAAAACTGCACTCACAACACAACGCCAACAGACAACTGCCATACTGAGAGCACCCTACAAAACAGCACTTATAGAGCAGGTAATCCTAGACCGGGACAGAATCCTTCGTCTAGCTGACCAGCCAAATAGCATGGCGGAAATTGTATTCAACCGCTACAGCACAATTATCATGCAATTGATGCAAGAGTCTGAAAACCTCATATTCAAGACCCAAGATGCCGACATCAAAAACCTGCTTATTATCTACCATCTTCTGAAAAATGCACAAGAAAGCGCGGGTCGTTTACGCGCCAAAGTCGGCACCGCTTTAGCTTCTAACCTGCTCACAGATAAAAATCATCAAGATATCATCGCCCTAGATGCCATATATCACAATCTCATAAGCAAATCACATAGACACCTGCCACCGAGATTTCGATCCTTGATCGATGATTTCCAGATGCGACCGTGTGTTGATCAGACCTTTTCAGTTGTGCAAGATGCAAACAACAGAGCCCTAGAGAAGATATCCCAGACACCTTTAGAGTGGTTCAAACTTTCAACATGTGCCATTGAACATTTAAACAAACTTGGCAACCAGCATTTAAAAATGCTTCAAACCAAGGTCAGTGCAACAAAAGATGCTGCAAAAAGCACCATGCTCAAACACCTTGTTTTTTGGAGCGGCGGCCTTATAACCTTACTCATTCTCCTTATTATAGTTTTAAAAAACTCTAAGGCCTTAGCCCGTAAGCACCAACTCCTGGAAAACTATCAAGAAGCCATTGACTACAGTACCATCGTCTCAAAAGCGGACAAAAACGGGGTCATCACCTATGTGAACAACGCTTTTTGCGAAATATCCGGCTACTCCTCTGACGAGCTGCTGCAGCAACCGCACAATATTGTACGCCACCCAGATATGCCCAAAGAGGTTTTTAAAATGATGTGGGGTGATATTCAACAGGGTAAAAAATGGCAAGGCATCATTAAAAATCTAAAAAAAGATGGCACTTCGTATTGGGTTGATGCTTCTATCTCGCCTATCTTTGATGATAAG
>JBATWM010000138.1:0-1893 GCA_049672605.1 Sulfurimonadaceae bacterium | reverse complement strand
TCAAAATTATTACTGCTAATGGAGGGTGTATCATCACATAATTATCACTCTTTGGAGCAATCTACACATAAAATCGCTGAATTCCTTAAAGAAAGCTTGTCTTTATCATAAATTAATCTCCTTTAATCTACTATAGCCTTTGAAAATTTCACACAGAGTGAGTAAAGAAATGAATCAAACTAGACGAGGCTTTATGGGTAAAGCTTTCGGTGCCGTTGCCGGTGTCGGAGCTGTAGGTGCTTTATATGCTATGAAGAGATCTTGGGATCCGCTTCCAAGCGTAAAAGCAGCAGGTTTTACAACGATCGATGTATCGACGTGTGTAGCAAACAAGATAGTTGTTGAAAAATGGCGTGGAAAACCGATCTTTGTTCTTAAAAAGACAGCAGAGATGGTTGCCGCTCAAAATGAAGAACAAACAGCACGTGACATCGTTATCGGTGGCGACCACTACATGATCGCGATCGGTCTTTGTACACACCTGGGTTGTATTCCTGCTTATAGAGATAAGAAACACGATTTCTTATGTGCCTGTCACGGTGGAGAGTTTGATGTTTCTGGTATAGATCAAAAAGCACCACCTCCAAGTCCTCTAGTCATTCCTCCTTTCAAGATCACTGGTACTACAGTTGTTTTGGGTGAAGAAGGTCCGGAATATTCTAAAATGAAAGAGTCGGGCGTTATCGCCTAGCTATAGAGGAGAAAATTTATGGCACATTTTGAAAAAGCAAAAAGTTTAAACGAATGGCTCGACCAACGCCTTGCTGTCAACACACTTAACCGTGTATTGGCAAAAGAGTACTGGATCCCAAAAGATATCAACTTCCTATGGGCAATGGGGATGGTTCTAGCAATTACATTTGCCATCTTGCTGGTATCGGGTATCTTCTTGTTGATGTATTACCAACCAAACGTTGCAACTGCGTTTGACAGTGTTAACTACACGATCATGCAAGAGGTCGGTTACGGTTGGCTATGGCGTCACGTTCACGCAGTAGCAGCATCAGTGGTCTTCTTGATCATCTATATCCACATGTTCACAGGTATCTACTACGGCTCTTACAAAAAAGGCCGTGAGCTCATCTGGCTCTCAGGTATGCTTCTTTTTATTGCATTCTCTGCAGAGGCATTCTCTGGCTATATGCTACCTTGGGGACAGATGTCTTACTGGGCGGGAATGGTTATTACCAACCTGTTTAGTGCAGGTTCACTAGAACTAAACGGTGTGGTTGAGTGGATTCGCGGGGATTATGTTCCTGCTCAAGCCTTTCTTACCCGTTTCTTTATGCTGCATGTTCTGTTGCTTCCATTGGCGATCTTAGTATTGATCGGAATTCACTTCGGTGCACTACGTATCCCACACGTTAACAACCAGAACGGTGAAGAGATCGATTTCGAAGTAGAAGCTGAAAAATACAAATCTGGAAACAAAGCAGCGTCTAAAGTCATCGCATTTGCTAATGACTTTATGTCGAAAGATATGTTTGTTGTTGCCGTTTACCTAGTGTTCTTCTTCTACCTTGTTTTCTGGAACTTTGGTTTTGCAATGGACCCGGTAAACTTTGACACGGCTGATGGCCTTGTAACACCGGCACACATCTACCCTGAGTGGTACTTCTTGTGGTCTTATGAGATCTTACGTCCGTTCTCTAAAGATATCGGTCTTATTGCCTTTGGTTTTGCACAAGTGATCTTTGTACTACTGCCATTCCTTGACAGAAGTCCAAACGCTGTTCCGGCAAGTCGCCGTGGACTGTTTAAGGTCTGGTTCTGGTTGATGCTGATCGATATGATCGTCTTGACAGCGATGGGTAAACTGCCTCCGGAAGGTATTTACAGTGATATCGGTCTTGTCGCTGCATTGGTATTTATCGCTCTTTGGATCGCGTTGCC
>JBATWM010000137.1:0-17138 GCA_049672605.1 Sulfurimonadaceae bacterium | reverse complement strand
TCAGAACGTCGGGAAGATGTAAAACCGCTGTTAGAACTTTTTATGCAAGAAGCAAATAATATTTTCGGTGAAGAGAAGCCATTTGTTATGCCTAATTACGAGCTTGACTTGAGCCAAAATGCGGTGTCACTTCGTAAACAGCTCTTTTTACACTATCAGTTCAGCAATATCGGTGAAAATGATTTAATAGAGATTATGGAGCAGTATTTAAGTGATAAGCTCGGGTCTAAAAACGACTATCGTAAATATCTACACCTCTATGAAGTGCCGCTGATCCGTGTGGGGTTAAAGCAGTTTAAGTCGCAACTTCAACTCTCAGACAAACTGGGGTTAAATAGAAATACACTTCGCAAGAAGATAGCTGAACAGAGCCATTACGGTTTAGAATAACGATTAAGGGCACCTCTGAGACTAAATAGGGTTCTTAGAGGTGCCTTAAAATATAAAAGGATAATAATGAGTAAAAGAATAGCAATGATCTTCCCGGGACAGGGAAGCCAGACTATAGGTATGGGTAAGTCGTTTTATGAGAACTCTGATCTAGCAAAAGAGATGTTTGACAAAGCAGGCGCACGTATCGGTGTTGACTTTAAAGCACTTCTTTTTGAAGAGAATGAGCAGATCAATCAAACGGCGTACACACAACCTGCTATTTTACTTGTCAGCATTATCGCTTATAAACTGTTTCAACAAAAACATGATGTCAAACCTGCACTTCTTCTTGGCCACTCTCTTGGCGAGATCTCTGCACTTTGTGCTGCCGGTGCCATTGACTATCTTGATGCAGTTGAATTGGTACACAAACGCGGTACGCTTATGCAAGCTGCTTGTGACGGTATTGAGGCGGGTATGATGGCTATTGTCGGTCTTGATGATGCATCAATCGAGCAGGTGTGTCTAGATGCACGCAACAAAGAGAACAAAAGCATCTGGCCTGCGAACTACAACCAGGATGGTCAGCTGGTTATCGCCGGTATTAAACCGGACCTTGCAAGTATGGAAGGGGCTTTTAAAGAGGCAGGTGCAAAACGTGCACTGCTGCTTAATATGTCAGTTGCAAGCCACTGTCCACTTCTAGCACCTGCACAAGCACCATTGAAAGCTGAACTAGAGCGTATGATGAATGATCCATTTGTTGCGCCGGTTATCTCTAATGTAACGGCTAAAGCGTATGAGACAAAACAACAAGCACTTGAGCTAATAGCAGAGCAACTTGTTAAACCTGTTCTTTATAAGCAGTCGATTGTTGCGATCAAAGACGATGTTGATTTGGCAATTGAATTTGGTAATGGGTCTGTTCTTAAAGGGATGAACCGTCGTATCAATAAAGATATGCCAACACTTAATGTGAGTGATATGGAATCACTGGAAAAGGTCATCGAAGAGCTTTCATGAGCCGATTTCCTAAGGGCTTGACCCTTGTCCAAAATGCGCCAAGACTTAATCGTAGTAATTTAGATGATGCTTTAGCATTAATAGAAGATGCCTCTCAACACTCTGATGTCATCGTTTTTTCGGAACTCTCGCTTAACGGTTATATGCTGCAAGACAAACTCCATGAAGATGCATGGACGCTTGATGAACTGGCAGCATTGAAAGCGGCTAGCCAAAAGATCGACATTGTGATTGGTGCTGCGCTTAAAGAGGTGAATGGTTTTTATAATGCAGCACTCTACTTTTCTCAGGGTGCAATCATTCATACACACCATAAAGTACATCTGCCAAACTACGGTATGTTCGAAGAAGCACGCTACTTTAGACCGGGCAATCAGATCAAAAGTTTTGAGACGAAATTCGGTCGAGCAGCGATGCTGGTCTGCGAAGACCTTTGGGAAGTAAACCTGCTCGAAGACCTTGAAGACGAACATCCTGAGGTTATCTACATTTTAGCGGCCTCGCCGGCACGTGGTTTTAGTGATGATGGTCTTGAGATCGAAGCGACTTGGCAGAAGTTGTTAGAAAAAGCAGCAAAAGATATGACGGCAGAGGTTGTTTTTGTAAATCGTGTCGGTTTTGAAGATGGCCTTGGTTTCTGGGGTGGTAGCCGTCTCTTGAACGCTAAAGGTGAGATCACTGCCGAGCTCCCAAAATTTGAAGATAAAATAGAAGTTATATAGAAGGAACTGCATTGAAAATTGGAATCATGGGGGCAATGCCCGAAGAGATCGCACCGATCTTGGAAAAAGTAGGTGAATATAAGAGTACAGATATCGCTGATAACACCTATTATGAAGCAAGCTATAACGGTGTTGATTTGGTTATTGCCTACTCGAAGATCGGTAAGGTCTTCTCTACACTGACTGCAAGTACGATGATCCACCACTTTGGTGTAGAGAAGATGCTCTTCTCTGGTGTAGCGGGCGGGATCAACCCAACACTCAAGATCGGCGATCTGATCGTGGCAAAATATCTCTGCCAACATGACCTTGACATTACTGCATTCGGTCATCCACACGGCTTTGTACCGGGTGGTGCACAGTTTGTTGAAACGGATGCAACCTTGCGTAAACTGGCATTTGGCGTGGCTAATGAGATGAATCTCTCTCTGCACGAGGGTACCATAGCAACAGGTGATCAGTTTGTGCATCACCCTGACCGTAAAGCATTTATTGAAAACACGTTCAATGCGGATGCTTTAGAGATGGAGGGCGCATCGGTAGCCGTGGTGTGTCACTCGCTTAACGTACCTGTATTTATCTTGCGTGCTATTAGTGACACGGCAGATACAGACGCAAGTTTCAACTTCGATGAGTTTATGGAAAGTTCTGCGAAGATCAGTGCTGATTTTATTATGAAGATGGTTGAAAAACTTGAGAGATAAGAGCCCCTCTATCGTCCCCTCTAAAAAGATCATGAAACAGCTTGGTCGAACTAACGGTGCTTTTGAACTGGTAGAAGAGGGTGATAAGATCCTTGTGGGTCTGAGTGGCGGTAAAGACTCATTGACCTTGATCCATGCGCTTAAAGAGCAGCAGCGCCGTGCTCCGTTTGATTTTGAGTTTATTGCGGTCACCGTTGGTTATGGGATGGGTGAAAACTTTGACTACTTGGCTAAACACTGTGAAGAGTATGGCATCAGACATGAGATCCACGACACAAAGATCTATGAGACGGCCCAAGAGAAGATCCGTAAAAACTCCTCTTTCTGCTCTTTCTTTTCACGTATGCGACGCGGTTCACTCTATAGTGCTGCAGAGAAGTTCGGCTGTAACAAAGTAGCATTGGGACACCACCTTGATGACGCTGTAGAGAGCTTCTTTATGAACATGATCTATAACGGTCAGTTGCGTGCACTCTCTCCTAAATATAGAGCTGGAAACGGACTGATCGTAATTCGTCCGCTTATTCAGATGCGTGAGCGCCAACTGCGTGCCTTTGCAGAAGACAATGGTCTTGAAGCGATAGGTGATGAAGCTTGTCCGAGTATGCGCTTTGATGTCAAGATGCCATATGCAAGAGCAGAGATGAAAGAGATGTTAAAAGGAATGGAAGAGAAGTACCCCGACATCTTCACCTCGATCAACGCCTCGTTTTCCAATATTTCGGATGAGAGCTTTTTTGACCCGGAGCGCTTTTCACTGTAAGCTTCTAGATGCCGATGAAACTCAGCTGACCATTGGTCACTTTGAACTCAACGATAGGCTCAAATGTTGGGTCCATAAGTTGTGACTGCATGGCTGCTGCATCTTTCTCTTCAACCGCAAGAGTTACCTCTTTACGATACAGAGGCTCCCCTTTACCATTTCGGTTTTGAGATATAAGCTCAAATACCAAGACCCCTCTGTCTGCATGGTAGTCAACGTTTTGGATTATCGGATTGCCATACGTTAAAAAGATCGCCATCTGCAATGCATTTAATGCGCGTTGATTTTCAGAGTGTTCATCCTCTTCAAGTATTAGCGCAAACTCGCGGGTCGTGTTTTTATCCATGAGAGCCGAGGCTAATTGATTAACAGAGAGTTGCTCCGGATAGTGTAAATGTTGTCGGCACATAACATAGGTCTTACCATGTTTTTTGTACCAGCTGTTTTCGCCACTGTTAACATTGACATATTTGGCATAACTATCCTGGTTGCTGTCTATAGTAGAAGACCAATAGACGGCATGATGATATTGAAAAGTGGGTGTAGCTTTAGAAAGCTGCAATAGCTCAGAATCATTTGGTAATGCAAAATCTTTACTACGATAACCGTAGGTAGTGATATTGAGGTTAGCACAGTACTCTTTTGCTGCCTGCCATGTCATCTTTTCTGCTTCATCCACTCTGCTTTGCCAGATCATGCCATGTGTGGAGAAGATGTTTTTCTCATTTTGCCACGTTAATGTACCGTTGGCTGCTAAAACCGACTTTTTGAGTTTTATATGTAGCTCTTTATCGCTGTAGATAACAATCCACTTTTTGTAGGTTTGGTAGCCAGGTCTGGACACTTCGATATGATACTTACCGGGTGACAGCCACATACCATTGGTGTATTTTGGCTTTATATTGAGAATTCTGATCTTTGCTGAATGTAAAGTGTGAATGGTAAGTCTAAATGTACTTCGCTGCTCTTCAAGGTTGGAGAGTGCTATCTCTCCTTTTTGGGTCATAGCTAAAGGACCATTTATGGACAAGACAGTAACGCTTTCACCTTGTTTAAAAGGAGGGGTATCTTTTTTGACATACATAGTGGTGGGAAATATTTTCTTTTTGACAGAGTCAGGTGTCAACACCTTTTTTTCGGGCTGTTTATGGCTTGTACATCCTGTAAATAACAGCGAAGAAGAGAGTATAGAGAACATCAGAATAGTGATGATCTTTAACAGATGTATCATGCTAACACTCCTCTCTTTTTAGAACGTAAGTACTTTCGATGTCTTTACCTTATATTTTAATTTAGATGACCTCTCAAAGCCCTGAATGTTGATAAAATTTAAAGGTGAGATAGTGAAGCTATAGGCACTACATAAAGTCTAAAGATGGTAGGATATAGTAATTTAAAAGACGCATATAACTCTTTTACCAAAGAGTTTGAAGCACTTAATATAGCCGATTTATAGAGAGGAAAAAGTGGAAATCAATATATATAATAAACTATTTCACTATTACAATAATCTTTCAATAGCCAAAAAACTAAAATTTATGGGTGTTTCAACCGTTGCTCTTGTTGGAACAATATCTATCTTTTTTATACTTATCTATCAATACAGTAATGAGAAAGCACTTCTTGAAAATCATGTTAAGACCCTTACAATGGTCGTTGCTGACAACATCGCACCGGCCGTCTTGTTTGATGACACTGAACAGATTGGCAAGATACTTATCTCTCTTCGACATAAAGATGAGGTCCAACACGCTTATGTACTGGGTAAAAAGTCCAATGTCTTAGGCAGTTATCATAGTGCTCAAACACAGAGTATAGATAAAGAGATCCTAGAAGATCTAAACAGCAATGATGTGCAGCAGTGGAGAGGGATGCAGCTCTATACCCTTGTTGCCATAAATGCAGACAGCCAACAGGTAGGGTCTATAGTGATCGTTGCATCTATCTATGCCTTTATCTATCAGATGCTCTTGGAGATACTTGTCTTGACCCTTATTGTGGTGGCATCTATCTTGGTGACATATAAATACCGGGCACTCCTTAGAGATTCGATCCTTAAGCCGATCGCACAGTTAAACATATTGACAAGTAAGATCATTGAGACAAAAAACCTGAGTAACAAGATCCCTGTCTATAATCAAGATGAAATTGGAGAGTTGGCAAAAAACTTCAACAGTATGTTAGATGACTTGGATAAGACACACAGTGAGTTGAATCGACAAAAAGACTCCTTGGCCTATAAGGCACATCATGATGCCTTGACAGGACTGCCTAACAGAGCACTATTCAACGACCGTTTAGAACAGGCTATCAGCAAGGCAAAACGTCATAAAGAGAAAATTGCCCTGTTTTTTATCGATCTTGACCATTTCAAAGAGATCAATGACACCCTGGGACATGAAGTAGGCGATGAGGTCTTAAAGTTTTTTGCCAAACGTCTAAAGGCGAGTGTACGGACGGAAGATACGATCGCACGATTGGGTGGTGATGAATTTATGGTTATCATGGAAAACCTGCAAAACCCCGAAGCTATCTCTGTTGTGGCGAATAAGATCGTCTCCATTGTCAAAGAGCCTATTGTTTTAGGCGAACAGACACTGAACCTTGGAACAAGTATCGGTATCAGTGTCTATCCTCAAAACGGCGAGACATCTGAAGTGCTGATAAAAAATGCTGATACTGCGATGTATAAAGCTAAAGATGAGGGAAGAGATAATTACCAGTTTTATACCCCGCAGATGAAACAGCTTGCACTCGAGCGTATGGAAAATGAAGCCGCCTTGCGAAGTGCTATTGAGAAAGAGGAACTTACGCTCTATTATCAGCCACAATTCGATGTGCATCGTGATGAAGTCTCAGGATATGAAGCAGATGTAAAATGGCAGCATCCTCAAAAAGGCCTTATTGATTTTAGCGACTTTAAGCAGCTGGCAGTTGAGATGGGGGCATTGATTAAGATTGAACAGTGGATAGTGAAAGCGGCTTTACAAGAGGCTGGACACTGGAGAGTAAAAGGGGTGATGCCTAAGCGTATCATTTTAAATCTATCGATGAAAATAGTTATGGAAAAAGAGTTTGCGGCCGAACTCAAAGGGATGATGGATCAATATGGATGCCGTCCAGAAGAGGTTGAAATAGGTGTACGTGAAAGTGAACTCCTAAACAATCAAAAGCGTTCCATTGAGGCTCTTCAAACGCTTAGAAATATGGGGCTAAAATTGACGATCAACGGTTTTGGTGTCACGGATACATCATTGACCTATTTAAGCCGCTTGCCTATTCATAATCTCAAGATCTCTGGTACTTTGACTGCCAATGTTTCAGAAAACAGTGTCGTTGTCAAAGCTGTAAGTGCTTTGGCTAAAAGTATGGGACTAAAGCTGATTGCCGAAGGTGTTGAGACAACTACTGAAAAAGAGTTTCTAAAAGATCATGGTTATGACCTTATGCAGGGAACGTTGTTTGGTACAGCTATCTCTGCTGCAGAAATGGGTAAGAATTAGCTCATTCCAATACAGTTTTCTCTGCAACGCCTTAAACCCTCAACCTGCTTTTATCTCTAAAGATTGTGATGAAAAAATTAGGTACAATTTCGCCGAATTTTATTTATAAGGTATACAATGAGCATCAATGTGACTCCAGACAAAGAACTATTAGAAAATTCAGAGATGATCATCGTTGACATCCGTACGCAAGGCGAGTGGGCACAAACAGGTGTTGTTCCCGGCTGTAAAACAATTACATTTTTTGATGAGCGCGGCGGCTATGATGCAGAAGGTTTTTTAAAGCAGATGGATGAACTTGGCGGCAAAGAGGCTGAGATCGGTCTGATCTGCCGTACAGGCGCGCGTACTTCTCAAGTGGCTAATTTTATGGTACAACAGGGTTATAATGCAAAAAATCTTGTTGGCGGTGTTATGAAGTTAATGGGCGAGGGTTACCAACTATCCCCATACAAAGCCTAAAAAGTTTCAGCTTCGGCGCATCTTGCGTCCAACTCAGACTCTCTACGCACACTAGTGCGCTATCGGTCTGAGTTAAACACAATCTACACCAAATCTGAAACTTTTTCCTGTGTAAGAATTTGTTAAGATGAGCTTCGCCATCTTTTCATTATTCAGTAGAGTGAGTCTCAATGTGTCCCTGTTCGTGCTGCTCTTGCGGTGCGACTTGTGTCTCTTCTTCAACAGGTTCGGCTCTATTCTCACAACCGCTTAATATTAATAGAACAAACAGACTACTTACGACGTTTTTCATATTCATCTTTTAACCTTTGGTAAAGAGCAACGATCCTCTCTTGATATATTTTACTCTCTTCATCATCACAACACTCAATGATCTTTCCATACTCTTCGATTGTGATCTTATCAGCATAACGGGGATAGTCTTTGAGATCGTTCATAAGGTGTTCTATCAGTTCATCAATAGCTAGGTCGTTATCTTCGACGATCTTGTCCAAGTACTCTTCTACGGTCAGACGAAGTGTGTTGGCTCTGTCTTCATCGCTATAGATAGCCATCCCAGCCTCTTGTACAATGTCTAGTTCACACTCGCCATACTTTTCATTAGCTGCGATCAATGCAGCATAAAGTTTTGCTCTGAATTCAAGAGAGTTATGGTGATACAAAAGAAGTTCACGGAAGGCACGGAAGAGATAGTGTTTAAGGTTGAATGCCATTGTTAGCCTATGGTAGGGCACCTCTAAAGACCTTAGTCAGTCTTAGAGGTGCCCTGAGTTAATATCTGTTATTATACTGCAAAGGAAATTAGCATTGAAACAAATATCGATTTTTATAGGCTTATTATTATTTATAGGAGGCTGCGGCTTAAAAGAGACAGCAGCTATTACGCATAAAATACCTGTGATATGTGACTACTATTCACTGCAATCAGCTCAGTGTTTAGATAAAAAGAGTTTTATTGATCGTGTTGAACCGTATGAAGTCATTTTTGTGGGTGATCATCATCATAGTACAAATGCACACAAGATGGCAGTCGAACTGATCAATGGACTCTCTAGGCGTGGTTATAGTATTGCTTTTGCAAATGAGTGGTTTAGCCCGAAGGATAATGCTCTTTTGCAGCAGTACGTTGATGGAAAACTTGATAGCAATGCCTCAAAAGCACTCGATTGGAAAAAGCGGGTAGGGTACGATTTTAATCTCTCTGAACCTATCTATGATACAGTTATGGCCAATCATGGAAAGCTTTACGGTATCAATATGGATAAACAATTTAAAAAGATGGTCTCAGAGCAAAATGTAACGGCTATGAGTGAAGAGCAGAGAACGTTTTACGATAGCTTAGATCTTAATGTCACTGCCCACCAACAGTTGTTATCACCGTTTTTCAGCCACTGTCATAAAACAAGGAACGGTGAGTCCCTGCAGCAGTGCAGTGAACGGATGTACCGTGTGCAAGTGGCTTGGGACAGTATGATGGGTCAAGAGAGTGCAAAGCTCGCAACGAATTTAAAAGAGAATGAGAAGCTTATTGTTTTTGTAGGGGCTATGCATTTAGAGAGTGGACTTGGGGTAAACCTACGTTTTAGAAGAATGTCCAACAGACCATCGATTACAATATTACCGATGTCTAGAGGGGTTCAACAGCAAAAAGAGATTGCAGTCGATCTAGGCAGTAGCGATATGCTATACCTTTATAACGATTAGTGCGGCAGCTTTTCGAGTTCAATGTCCTTTTTGAAGGCATCTTTATAATAACCGATAACAGCTATCAGACCAGCGGCATAGACAAAGATAGAGAGTAAGATCACACCCATAACTATCTGTGTAAACATCTCTTTGTAGATAAAAGTGTCGGGTAGGTGATGCACCATAATGATGGAGAGACCGCCTTTGATACCTGAGAATGTCAAGACAACCCACCATCGATAGTTGACATTGGTCATGCGTCCGCTGGCCCGAGTAATAAATGAGAACTTTAACATCATCAAGGCACGAATAGCTGTGGTGACTAAAAAGAGGATGATGATCTCTTTAGAATAAGTTAACAGGTGATCGATCTCTATCAGCTCTGCCAGAGTGACAAAGAGCAGGGCATTGGCAAAGAGGGCAAAAAATGCAATGGACTGTTTATTCGCTTCAAGACGGGCCTGAGTGGTGATCAGACGCTCACGGGAGCTTAGCTTGCGTTGCGAATCATCGGAAATGATCTCCTCATCTTCACTAAACTGATTTGTCTCTTTATTGATATAGTATTTGAGGGTCATGATAGCGGCGATAAGGGCCAAGATACCCGAGACATGAATAGCATGGAGTTCGGCGATCACAAAGGCGGCATAACCGGTTAGCAAGATGACAATAAACTCATCAATAACGGTGTGCAGCCAGCTTAAAATGACTTTGGCAATATACCCCACAACGACACCGATGATCAGTGAACCGACAACGACCTTGACCAAGATGAATGAGACATCGACAGCGGTGATCTCAACACCGTTCATCAGCGGCAGACCGATAAACAAAAAGGCAATCATGGCAGTGGCATCATTAAAAAGAGATTCGCCTTCGGTGAGCACCTTGAGCGAGTGGGGCAGCTTAAACTGAGAGAAGATAGAGCTGACACTTACGGCATCGGTTGCAAGAACCATCGCAAAGAGAGAGATCAACATACCGATTGTAAAGGTGTATTCACTCGGTGTTGCAAAGTTAAGTACGATACCTGCGATGATAGAGAGCACAACGGCTACAAAGGAGAGATAGAATATAGCAAGACCGTGTTTTTTGAGATCTTGGAGTTTAAAGTTCATTGCATCCGGCAGCAAGATCAGTGGCAGAAGGAGTAGAAGGATCTCATCAAACTGCTCATGTGCAGAGAGGTTTATAAGCTCCGGCATAAAAGAGTATACAGCTAAAGTCAGGGACATAATACCGATAGGCAGAGGAACAGAAAACTGCCGCTGTAAAACACGAGAGAGAAGTAAGATAGTTAAAATCGAGATAAGAACAATACTCATTGATTTCCTTTAACATGATCGAAAATATGGGAGATTATACACCACTTTTTTTTAACCTGGATTAGGTAGTAGAGATTACTAAACTAATGTTTATGCTTTGTTTTAAGGTGTTTGTGAAAAATCTAAGCTTAACTCGAAGGTTAGGCGATGAGTTTGTGCAAATGCTTTAAGACAAATGATGAATATTAGGTTGGTGATATTCTATTGCCTAATCTAGGTTTAATAGTGTAAAGGCTTTATGGTCAGCACCGCTAAGAGCTAGATCTTTGATCTGCTCTTTTGTATACCATTCGACCTCTTCTTCCACCATAGAGGCAGAGTAATAGATCTTAGCATGCAGATGAAAGTGGGAATATTGATGTTTAATCTCACCGATATGCTCCATCATCTGCTCTTCATCATGCTCTAAAAATCCCCAAAGACCATTTAGAAGGCGTGTCTCTCTCTGACGTAAGGCGTATCGGTTGTTGTGTTCATGGATCACGATGTGTTTATGTCGAATCGGTACGCGTTTTTTAGCTTTTTTTTCAGGATAGAGAAGCGGATCATCTTGTTTTGCTTTACAGGCCTCACCAAAAGGACACACATCACAACTGAATCGTTTGGCTTGGCAGACCAGTGAACCGACATCCATCATCGCCTGATTGTACTCAAAAGGGTGCTCCTCATCAAAGAGTCTGTAGGCAAGTTCCCATAAGGTTTTATCGCTCGCTTTTTTAATACCAAAGACGCGGTAAAGGATCCGTTTGACATTGGCATCCATAATAGGCACAGGTGTTTTGTAAGCAAAGGCAGCAACGGCATGGGCAGTACTTTGACCTATGCCGGGCAGGGCTATGAGCTCCGTAACACTGTGCGGCAGTTTTGTTTGACATATCTGCGCTGTTTTATGGAGGTTTCGGGCTCTAGTGTAGTAGCCAAGCCCTTCCCACTGTTTCAGTACTTGGTCTTCACTTGCATTGGCAAGGCTTTGCAGTGTAGGAAACGTCTCTAAAAATGGAAAGTAGAAGCGTTCCAGCACAGTTTTGACCTGTGTCTGCTGGAGCATGATCTCACTGATCCAGATCAGATAAGCGTCATCGCTTAGGCGCCAAGGAAGATCATGACGGCCGTTCTCTTTGTACCAGGTAAAGAGTTTTTGGTGTGTCTCTTTAAACATCTGCTTCTCTCTTTGGTTTGGTAATGAGGTATCCGCCGATCAAAATGGGGATAATCCCCAGTATCTGACGCAATTCAGGGACTTCGTTAAGCGTATAGTAGGCAAATACCAAGGTGAAAATCGGGGGCAGGGCCAGCATAGCACTCATTTTTGTGATCGATATACGGTGCAGCGCTTCGATCCACAGCACTTTCGCGAGTCCGAATACTAAAATACCGATAGCCAAGATATACGGCGTGGCTTTGACGAGATTGTCCATTGTCGGCAAAGACTCTGAAATATAGGCTATAAGAAAAAGAACAGGCAGTGCAATGACATTTCTAAAGGCCAAGATACTTTCAGAACTGACATAGTTGCGTGCACGCTTTTGATAGAGGTTTGCAAAGGGTGCAATTGCCGCGGCGATCAGGATGATAAGGTCACCCTTGTTAAAACCAAGGTCATCCGGGACCAGGACGGTTAACGCACCTATACCCATGATAACAGCACCGACAGTGTGCATCGGACTGAGCTTATCATCACCAAAGACATTGAAGTAGAGATAGGCGAAGAGCAGTTGTAAAAAGATGATGACGGCCATGTTGCCTGCCGTGGTGTATTGCAGGCCGATAAAAATTAGAAGGAAAAGCAAATTGATAAAGAAGGCGGTCAGCAGAAGGTCTTTGCGTGCATCTTTTTGAAAAAGTTCGGGGATCTTTTTCTTGTAGATGACCAGAGCTAAAAATATGATGGTCGAAATGGTGATAGAAAATGCAAAACTGTACATCGCACCGATGAGGGGAATACTAAACAGTGACAAGATCGGAAACCAGCTCTCTATGATAGAGAGCAGCAACATATAGATCTCGCCTTTGCGCTCTTCTTGCATAAGCAGCCTTTTTGTTGAGGATTTTAGCATAATATATGCAGGAATGAACTCACTTGCTATTGAAGATCAGGTAGCGATTATTATCTGTGTCGGTGACAATGAGTTTGTTGTAAAATTGATAAACACCAGTTGGATTGGAGAATGAGTCGTCAGCTGGGGTGGCACGATAATCGCTGCTGGCGCGATCAAAGCCATTTTGGCCAATCAGACCTGAAGCCGCTTCACCTGTTGTTAATGGAAAGTTGTCCCATATTAAAATACGATTGTTAGCGTTGTCAGCAACAAAGAGTTGTGAACCGTTGCAGTAGAGGCCACCACCTTTTCCTGAGAAACTAAGTGACGTTGCTGAAGGTATATTACCATTGCCTTGGTTTGAAAGATTTGAGACAAAGTCTACTTGTCCAAGAACAGTAGTAGCTTTTTGATTAGACGATGTTGGAAAGGAGTCCCAGATCATAATTCGATTGTTCCCGGCATCAAGAACAAAAAGTTGTGTGCCATCACTCCATACGGCAGTAGGGAAATTTAGAGTGCTGGCGTTTACTTCATTAGAAAATTTAGTAGTAAAATCACTATGACCAAGTACAATGTCAGCCGCAGCACCACTTATTGTGGGAATAGAACTCCAGATCAGAACACGATTATTGAGGCTATCAGCGACAATGAGTTTATTGCCAGTAACATAAAGTGATTCTGGTGAATCAAGTCGATTGTTTTTCGTATCTGAACCGCTTTCTCCAAAATCTGTTTGACCGACCACTACGTCAGCTTTTCCTGGTCCTGAAATAGGGCGCTGATTATAGATCAATATTCGATTGTTCCCCCAGTCTGCAACAAACAGTTTACCATTTGTTACGGTTACTGTCTGCATACCGAAGTTTTGAAAGGCACTGTTGCCTGCTAGAGCATCGGTGAGGTTCTCTTGTCCTATGGCAAAGTCAGCTGCATTTGGGTAAGAAGTTGGAACAACATTGTGCCCTACAAGCCGGTTGTTCCGTGTGTCTGGAAGATAGAGCATACCATCTACAACAGTTGGATTGCCATAAGGGTAGCTTGAACTATCAGCTGCAGTTGCCCTGTTAGTATCACTGTCAAAATCAGGTTGGCCAATAACGACACTAGCAGCATGGGTGTGTGCACTATCATTTACAACAGTGAAACCATCACCTAGCTCACTGCTGCTGGTACTTCCACTGACGCTACCAACTTCCTCGCCGACTGGACTACAGCCGACTAGAAGAAAGAGGGTGGTAATTGATAAAAGAAAAAATACGATTTTTTTGTAGATGAGTGGCATTATTATCCCTTTACACGCTTTATTTATTGTATAGCCATAGTTCTAAGCATCGTATTAATAATGGTATTTAGTGTGTTGTTAGATCTATAGATAAACGCGCATCACTACAGTCCACTCTAACCTTGAATGGTATAAAATCCAAAACATGTTTACAGTATCCACTCATACATATGAAATGCTTGTCGAAAAGCAGTCCAAATTTATCGCCCATCTAATGCCCTACAGCATGTACGATGAGGTGTTAGAAACACTCAGAGCCGAACACCCCAAAGCCCGTCATTTTGTGACGGCATTTCGCTACATCAACGAGTTTGATCAGGTCGTTGAGGGAAGCAGTGACGACGGTGAACCTAGAGGAACATCGGGTAAACCGACCTTAGCGGTACTTCAAGGTAATGAACTGATTAATGCTGCGGTAATAACCGTACGCTACTTTGGCGGTACGAAACTGGGTACCGGCGGCTTGGTGAGAGCCTACTCTGATGCGACGAATATGGCTATTACATCTGCCGAGCTATTGTCTTATCAAAAAGAGAACATTACTGTTGTCTCCTGCGCCTATACTGATATTGGTAAAGTGGGGTATATGCTTGAAAATTTAGGCATAAAAGTCATTGAAAAAGAGTTTGATGCGGTTGGAGAGATCATGCACTTGCAAGCACCGCAAGAGAGTTTAGATGCATTTTTAGATGAGGCAAAACGACTGGTTACAATAGTAGAGCAGTAGTCTTTATCCTTTTTTTACCAGCAATCCACCCAAAACAATCAAGCCGATCCCACAAAAGGTCCAAAAGTCAGGGAAGGCATCTCCAAGCATCGTACCAAACCCAATAGCAAAAGGGATGTTGGTATAACTGACAACACCGATGATACCTGCTCTAGATAGACTGTAAGCCTTTGTCAGCAGCCATTGGGAGAGTGTGGAGATGATACCCATTGCCAAGATAAGTGCCCATATTTTATAGCTGCTTGGCATGTGGAAATCAACAAAGAGAAATGAGACTGCTTCGGGCGCATCGATGTAGGGCGCGATCAAAAACAGCAGTAGTGGAATCACGGCTCCTGTTGTCATAAATGAGAGGACTATGACCCTCGCATCGTAAATATGTTTGATCTTTTTAATGGTGGTATAGGCTGCCGCGGCAAGAAAACCACCTAAGATTCCAAGAAAATGTTCATAACTAAATGTTAAGCCAATGGGTTTAGTGATCAAAAGAACCCCGATAAAACCGATAAGAAGCGCTATAACACCTTTTTTACTAAGGTGCTCTTGGAGTAGAAAAAAAGCTAAAACGGAGACAAAGAGCGGTGAAGTTTTGTTGAGTGTGATCGCTACACCAAGTGGTATGGTTGTGATAGTGTAGAAAAAGAGTATCATCGCACTAAATCCCAGCAGACCGCGTAAGATCAGAAGATGAAGTTGACCACCAGGCAGTTTAGTCGGTGTGTGTTTGAGCATCATCAGTAAAAAGAGCACACCCAGCAGGTTTCTAAAAAAGACGATCTCCAGTGCTGAGATGTCGTCACTGAGTACCTTGGCAATAGCGCCATTGAGTGCAGAGATTAGGGCACTCACCAACATAAAAAGAACGCCTCTATCAACCTTGCTTAACATCTAAACCTCTGCACTTATGAGACTTATCCCGCAAATAGGGGATGATTTTTGACATTGTAGCTAAGAGGGCTTATGGTTGTGTCGGTGCGTCCAGTTGTGCTTGTTTATTACGAAAAACAGTGTGACTTAACACGATCACATTAAAGACTGGTGTGATAAGTGCAGCAAAGGGGATCATTGAGATGACATAAAGTATGACGGTGGTCGTACGAACATTGTTGCCTTTGAAGTACATCATCTGTTTGTACTGCTCTCTTGTAAGGGCGGTTGTGCCGACATCAAGCATATAGAACTTATGAAAAAGGTAGTAAAATGGGAGGTTGATCGCAACGATATTGATCAGTGGTATAAAATAGAATGGTATCAAAACGATCAACAAGATAAAAGTTATCGCGACATACTTGAGTGAGTGAAAGAGTGTTGTCATAACATTGCCGTGACCTTCCATCTCTATCTTAGGGTAATGACGCGCTTGCAACTCTTTCATGATCGCCGGTGTTAAAAAACCGATAACCAGTATGGCAGTAAAGATGGCGACAACGAACATAAACATCCCACCCACAGTAAAGACAAAGAAACTGACCAGCCATGAAGTGATGGAGTACTGCATTAAAAACTCTAAGATCGCACTGCCGCCGCTGTAGACAACATTGGTGTTCTCAGTATGCGTGATACCATTTTCCTGGGTTGTTTGGGTCGATTCGATCTGTACGAAACTATCTTGCAGATTATCGAGTCCGGCATCGGCTGCTGAGAAGAAGAGGGCATAGAGTACGACTAAGGTAAAAAGAAATGGGACAAAGGCATACGTGAGCATCTTCTTGGTAAAGAAGTCTTGCGTACTTACCGTCCAGAGGTTTTGGTTCACATATGCTCCTTTATGAGTGCTATCACCTCGTTGATCTGTTCACCTTCTACTTTACCTTCGTGATAAAAGAGGACTCTGCCCTCTTTGTCAAAGACGATGATGTCAGAGTTGTCGTCAGCAACGTTCCACCCATTAACAACATGTTTGTCCATATCTTTAACATAGATAGTGTGTGGGAACTTCTCCTGTTTTGATTTAAGAGCTGAATTGATCGCGAAGTTTGGTTTCCAAGTCGCTGCCATATTAATAATAGCAACAGAGGCATATTTGGAGCGGTCAAGTTCAGCCGCTTTGACCGCATCACTGAGGTCATTGTTTAGATCTTTTTCGTCAGGATCGACATAAAAGAGCAGGTGGACCTTGCCTTTAAGTTCAGCGCTTGACCAAGCTTCACCGGTGACACGTCCACCTCTCTCTTCATCAAGCGTCACAGTTGGAAGTGTCTGACCGATTTCTACGGCGCCAAGAGAGAGGGACAGGAACAGAGAGAGTAGAAACATTTTATTCATAGTTGTCCTTGTAAGGCTGTTTTTCAGATGGGTTAATGGTAGCTAAAAAAAGAAAATATTGCAGTTAAACAATTGGAAAACACCACCCCTCACCTTTAGCCTCGTCTACGATATCGACACTGCTCCCATCTAATATTTTTGCTCCGGCATAGACACAGAGAAGTGCGTCGATAAGGTGCTCATCTAGATTGTTTTTTTGATCAAAATAGTTGAGGAGAGGTTTGGGCTCTTTTTTGTACCCTTTAAAACCAAGACTCTGCGC
>JBATWM010000136.1:0-1658 GCA_049672605.1 Sulfurimonadaceae bacterium | reverse complement strand
AGAAAAGGGAGCAGCCAGAAGGTCAAAGAGGTGGTCAAGAGGCTTAAAGAGCGAAACTCCGAACTGCCGAACGTCCATGCCACGGCCCACCGGCCATGGGGGACCTACACGATCCTGGACGAGTCAGAGGGCTACAAGGTCAAACGTATCGTCGTTAAACCGGGCAAGCGTCTCTCTCTTCAGAAACACTACCACCGCTCCGAACACTGGATCGTCGTTTCGGGCACCGCGACAGTGACGCACGGCACAGAAGAGTTTCTTGTCCGTGCCAACGAATCGACCTACATCCCTATGGGCGAGATCCACCGCTTGGAAAACATCGGCAAGATACCGCTGGTGATGATCGAAGCGCAGGTCGGCGAGTATGTCGGCGAAGATGACATCGTCCGCATTGAAGATGACTTCAAGCGGACGTAGTTTTGGGTTTTGGGTGTTAAGTTTTAGGTTAAATGGAGGGTTTTGTTTTTGAATGAAAAGAAGATAGATGAAAGAACATTCGATTTTGCATTACAGATCATTGAACTTTACAAATTTTTAAACACCAAAAATGAATACATTCTTTCAAAACAGCTGCTACGCAGTGGTACATCCATTGGTGCTAATGTAGAAGAAGCGCAAGCTGCCCAAAGCAGAAAAGATTTTATCTCGAAAATGTCCATAGCAAGTAAAGAAGCAAGAGAATCAAAATATTGGATTCGATTGTTGGAAAAGTCTAATTACCTAATTGGTTTCAATCAAAAAGAGCACTTACTGGATGAAGTAAATGTTATTATAAATATCATCACAAAAATAGTTAAAACAACAACCCAAAACACGCCGAAGGCAGTCTAATGATAACCCAAAACCTAAAACCCAAAACCCAAAACTTTCCAAAGGAAGACTAGTGCCAACTCAAAACCTAAAACCCAAAACCCAAAACTTTCCAAAGGAAGCCTAGTGCCAACTCAAAACTCAAAACCCAAAACTCAAAACTCAGAGCAACAAAAGGTTGCCCTAATTACAGGTATTACAGGACAAGACGGCTCTTATTTAGCGGAGTTTCTACTGAAAAAAGGGTACGAAGTACACGGTGTCAAAAGACGTTCATCACTCTTCAACACAGACCGTATTGACCACCTCTACCAGGACCCTCATGAAAAAAACGTCAACCTGACACTTCACTTCGGTGACATGACAGACTCTATGAACCTGACGCGCATCATCCAGGAGGTCCAGCCGGACGAGATCTACAACCTTGCAGCGATGAGCCATGTCGCCGTCTCTTTTGAGACGCCGGAATATGTCTCTAATGCCGACGGTACAGGAACGCTTCGTATTTTAGAAGCGGTAAAACTTTTGGGTCTTACAAAAAAGACACGTATCTACCAGGCCTCAACGTCAGAACTCTACGGAAAGGTCCAGGAAGTACCGCAGAGTGAGACAACACCTTTTTACCCAAGAAGCCCATACGCCGTCGCCAAGATGTACGCCTACTGGATCACAGTGAACTACCGAGAAGCCTACGGTATGTTCGCCTGTAACGGTATTCTCTTCAACCATGAGTCGCCGGTTCGCGGCGAGACCTTTGTTACCCGAAAGATCACCCGTGCAGCATCCAAGATCGCGCTTGGCCTGCAGGACAAACTTTACCTGGGTAACCTCAATGCCAAACGTGACTG
>JBATWM010000135.1:0-5216 GCA_049672605.1 Sulfurimonadaceae bacterium | reverse complement strand
GTCGTTGGTACTTCGTACATCAACTCTGGTTCCGAGGCTAAAAAAGCCAAGCAGTTGGCTTTTTCTTGACGCCTCTCATCTTTCTAGGTGACAGCCTCACCGACTTTCATGACTGGGCTAACTTTGGCAAGCACCACAATGCCGGCATCGCCGGCGACACGACAGACGGTCTGCTCTACCGTTTGCATTACACTTTAGAAAAAAAGCCCACTACTCTTGTCTTGATGATAGGGATCAATGACCTCTTGCAAGGTCAGGATGTTGAGAGAATGAAGAAGAACTATCAGAAGATCTTTGAAAAGATAGGCGTCATCGACACTGTTGTCATACTCTCTCTCCTCCCCGTAAAGATGATGGCACAGACCTATGAGATTAATGAAAAAGTAATCTTGCTTAACCACTTTCTTAAAAACGAGTGTGCAGAGAGAGCCTTTATCTTTAGCGACCTCTATAGTTCTATGGTCGATAAAGATTGCGGTATTAAAGAAGAGCTCACAAGCGATGGTCTGCATTTGACAACCAAAGCGTATACGATTTGGCAACAGCAGCTGAGAATACACCTCTAATATTTGACGTATCGCTTATTTTGACGCATTATTCTCACCTTTGAGCATTGTAATCTTTTCTATCATTCTCTTAGCGACGCTGTTGTTCAGATCCAAACTCAAGACTTTCTTATACTCACTGCGTGCAATATCGATTTTATTTGCTTTATAAAACGATCTTGCATACGCCAGACGTGTCTCAATATCCGATGGATTCTGTTCTAACAGCTGGTTCAAAATCTTGATAGCCTTGTCATGTTTTTTCATAGCACTGTAATTCCTGGCAAATAGACGGTATACCTTTTCCTCTTCGGGATCCAGGAGCATCGCCTTTTCAAGTGCCTCCAGCGAACGGTCATACTCTTTTAAACGATAATAGACATCGCCAAGGTTCAACCAGGCTGAGAAATAACCGCTCTCTTTTTCAAGGATCTCTTCATAAAGAGCCTGTGCTTTTTTATACTCTTTTAACTTGGTATAACAGACGCCCAGGTCTAACTTCACATCCGCCTGCTCCGGATTGATCGCCAGTACTTTCAGATAGGCATCTACCGCTTTTTTTGTCTGCCCTTTTTCCGTAAAGAGTGTCGCAAGTTTTGTGTAAGCCGCTTGGAATGCAGGTCGCAGTTCTATGGCCTTTTCAAAATAGCGTTCCGCCTTGTCCAAAGACTTTTTCATCAACGAGAGCACACCGAGGTTGTAGTAGACCTCAGCATATTCACTTTGCATAACCAAGGCTTTTTTAAAGGCACTTTCAGCCTCATCAAAACGTTCGAGCTTCATAAATAGCAGCCCCATACTGTTCCAAAGTTCGGCTGAACCCTCTTTTTTAAGGAGCAGGACTTTGTTGTACGACTCCATAGCTGCCTCATAAGCATCCTGTCTCGTATAGAGCTCACCCAACAAGAAATAGACTTTACTGCTGGCCGGGTCAACGGTTAAAATACTCTCCAGAGTCGCAATCGCTTCTTGATCTTGTTTCACCCGCATCAGCAGTGCAACGACTTCGAATTGAAGATCAATGTTATCAGGCTCATGCAGACGTGCTTTCTGTAACTGTCTCAAAGCCAGTGTCGTATTGTTCTGGAGCAGATAGACCTCAGACATGGCGCGATAGATCTCTATGTTTTCCGGCTCAAGTGTCAGTAAACGCTCTAAAGCCTCCAGACGTTTGACATACCCCTCTTTATCTTTCGGATATTCTAGGTCTATGAGGCTCAAACGTGAAGCGATATGGTTCGGCTTCAGTCGGACGGCAGCTGTAAAGGCAGCAACAGCTTCATCATTGTTCGGTGGTGTCATGTTGACATAACATTGCCCCAACATGTTCAGGGCTTTCACTTTTATGTCGCCGGTACTCAAGGCCGCCGTTCGCTCAAATTCCTGTTGGGCAGCCAGATAGTCTTGATGATTATAATAGAGCAGTCCAAGATTAAAATGGCTTTTTGCATGGGTCTCGAATGTACTGATCACTCCTTTGTAATCAGCGACAGCTTTGTCAAACTCATTTAAGGCGCTATAGGCAATAGCACGGTTATAACGGGCTTTATAATACATTTTGTTGATTTTCAGTGCATTTGAAAATGAGACGACGGCTTTGTTATATTTTTCTTCTTTAAGGTAGAGCATTCCCAGCCAGTTGTGGATCTGTGCCGATGGTTTTTTCGCCAAAATACCGAAATAGATGCTTTCCGCTTCTGCCAGCATCCCTTTCTTGATCATTTTTTGCGCTTCAACAATACGCGGATCATCACTGAAATCCTCTTCAACAACACTGTGTTTTTCCTTTTCCGGTATGTTCTGAGCCGAGGTCTGCGCAGTGATATGAATACGTTGCGCCTGTTCAGCATCCTCACTCGCGCGAAACTGCACAAACAGCAGGAGAAAAAATATTCCACTTAACAGCAAGATGACCGGGATGACGCTCTCCGTGATCTTAGGCAGTTTCAATCGCATTAGGCGTTCCTTTCGTCAATGTTGTAGAGTGCATCACGCATCCCCTCTTTGCATATATTTTGAATCTCGATACCTGGTCGTGCATTTACTTCCAACACCACCGGTCCTTTCTCGCTGAGCGCAATATCGATTCCGAGGTATTCCAAAGGAATAGCCTTTGCGCTCACCTCGCTTATGTGCAGTATCCTTTCCCAATGAGGGATCTCTACACCGGTAAGGGCCACACCTGTGTCAGGATGATATGCGATCTGTTCCCCTTTTATCTGCGCCGAAAAGGTACGGCCGCTAACAAGATCAATACCAACGCCAATACCCCCCTGATGCAGGTTCGCCCTCCCCTCAGACGCGATAGTCGCAATGCGGAGCATCGCCTTGACATTCTCGCCTCTGAAGATGATGACTCTGATGTCCGCCAATCCATGCGGGCTCAATGTCGTTATCCGCGCATCTTGAACGATGCGTTCTTCTATGATCGCCGTGTCGTTCATACTGAAGGAATAGACGCCGAAGATTATGTCTGCAATATGCTTTTTGATATCATCAAACGTATACACCTTGCCGCTCACCGATATCCAGGTTTCATCCTGACGGTCACTGATGACCATAATGCCGTTTCCGCCGCTGCCTGAAGCAGGTTTGATAACAAAACTTGTATATTGGCGCAGCGCATTTTCCAGCTCTACCAGTTCATAAAAATAGCTGATGGCCAAAAAAGTCTTAGGGACAACTATGTCTGCTTCTAAAAGCGTCTCTTTGGTGAGAAGTTTATTATTTGCATATTCAAAATACCGGCGTTTGTTATTCGGATAGATATAATCCAGATTACGTCGGTTCATACCCAACACTTTATGGCCTTTTTCCATATAGGTCTTTAGCTCTGCATACCACCTTTTCAGCTTCATCATGACCCCGTTTGAAAGATCAGTTTACGAAAACGGATAAATTCAGACAGTCGCATGCCGACCCATTTTCCAAGCCAAAGATTCAATACGATCAAGAAGAGCAGCAGTTCAGGAAACGCGATGATCAAACTCATCATAAAAAGCGAACTCATCACTACATACGCTGCGATAATGACAATAGCCGTGAAAAAAGAGATACGCATGGCTTTGTAAAATCCCTGTTCTTCTTGAATGATGGCAAACCGCTCAGCCGTGATCGCCAAAATAGCGATTGGGAAGAGCGAGATATGCGCCAGGTCAAAAAGAGAGGTCTGCACAGCAAAGACCGTCATCAGCAGCATGGAGATGACAACGACCGTCAGCATGATCGCCATTTTAGGCGAATGCAGCAGTTGCAAGTAATTTAAAAACTTTCGAACCAGCGCTGAGACTAAAATAATAAAGAAAAAACCGGCCAGTCCCCACCATATACCGGTCTCACGCGCAGCCGTAGCGATAAGCGCCGGCAAGAAGGTACCAAAGGTCTCTATACCGATGACATTCCTAAAGATAACAACGACCAATGCACCCAGCGGTATCATCAAAATGATCTTCAGGAGGTTTTGCGAAATACCGATGCTTTCAAAGATCTTGTACATATTGTACGCATTCAACGGCGAGGAGTACATCGCCTCTTTCATCTCTTTACGCGGAACCAGCTTTTTGCTAATGTGAAAAAGGTACTGAAAGTTAATATTTGTCGTGTGCTTAAAGAGCATCTTGTCCCCGTAATAGAGTCGTAGATAATTTTTAGGGATCTCGGCAAAGTAGTTATTGATGGTGTCAAAAGGGATCCAGTGGCCACGGACATAGACTTCGACCCACTGGTGTGAGGTCTTCTTACTGCCCTGTTTCAAGATGAGCCCACCGACAAGACGTGAAGGAAGCCCCATCTTACGTGTCAGCGCGACAAAAAGACGGCTCTTTCCGTTACAACTGGCCTCTTTGAGTTTCAAAGCCGTCAAAGCATCCGTATAACCTGAAAAATTTCGGTTTTGAAACTCGTTTTGCAAGTAGTTGTGGATAGTATACAGCGTCTCATAAGTGTCCGGATCTTTCCCCTTAAAAAGCGCTGCAAGGGTCTTTTCTATCAGCGGGTCATTGACCTGAATACCCTCTTCCTCATTCAAGTAAGGCTGTAGATAGGCAGGCAGGTTTTCAGAGATAGAGACATTCCTGTCAATATCATAGATGAGATGTTCCGCCTGGACAAAATAACGGTAGCGAACAATATGCGAACCCGAAACGGAAGGCGCCTTCCATGTGGCGATGCGATTGAGCCCGTCTACGGTGATCTGTGTTGTAAAGACATCCGGTTCATTTCGCTCATCTGAAATATGTTGATGCGCACTGCTGATAGGCAAATATGTTGAGAGCGACATGCTGTTGCCGCGACCACTGACTTGCATGTTGATCTCTACATCATACCCGACTGTCGGAATAAGGTCGGCCAGTTCATAATCGAGAACAAAAAGCTTGTAGCTCATCAGTGAAAAAGTCGTGAAGATAAGAAAGAGAAGTGTGAGCTTGTAAATGAGCTTTGGTCTAGTCGAATTTTTATGCATGTTCCGCTATCTCTTTTTTATATCGTGTTTTCATCTCACCCTGATTATCTGTCTTCATTGCTTTAAAATACATTTTGCAGTAGATCCGTAAAGACCACAACATATAAAACGCCCACTTGCAAAAATGCGATCAACCAGAACATCACCTGAAAACTGCGTTTTGTCGTCTTATGCCAAAAGAGCTGCTGTGCGACTATAGCAGCAGGTGT
>JBATWM010000134.1:0-3164 GCA_049672605.1 Sulfurimonadaceae bacterium | reverse complement strand
GTCCAGAGACGTTTGACGAGATCGTAAAGATCTCGTACGGTTCGACTTTCGAGTAGTACTCTTTGGCAAAAAGCGCCACACCCGACAACAATAAAAGTGCAAATATTTTTTTCATCTATAAACCTTATTTTTATGTTCTTATTTTAGCAAAGTTGCATAAATACTACCTCTAATCAAGGCGTTTCTTTGATCTTGTTGACCATTGCATAAAGCGTTGGAAGATAGAATAGGTTCATCACTGTACCCCATATCAGGCCAAACCCAAGAGAGATCGCTAACGGCTGCATGATCGCCGCCTGCCCTGATGCAAAAAACATCAAAGTAGAAAGCCCGACAAAAGTGGTCACAGTGGTAATAACAATCGGACGCACACGCAGTTTTGCCCGGTAATAGAACTCTTTGGCTTCATGCGTTCCGTGCAGAAAGTCGAGCATGATGATACCGTCGTTGATCACAACCCCGGCAAGTCCCAAAATACCGATCACTGACGGCATCGTCATATTCATTCCCATAATGAGATGACCAAACAGAGCACCAAAGATCGAAAACGGTATGACCGATAGGATCATCAACGCATATTTGATCTTGGGAAAGATCAACAAGAGCAGAATCAGCATAATTAACAGGGCAAAAACAGAGGCGGTCAGCATGTCGTTTTTCAGCTGATCGTTCTTCTCTTTTTCCCCTAACACTACAACGCGAATGCCCGATTTTTCAATTTCTTCTATCAGCGGGTCAAGTGTAGTTAGAATTTCGGACGCCGTAATGCGTTTTTTATCCACATTGGCACTGACCATTTTGACGATGTCGCCGTCCTCTTTTTCAATGATCTCATAATCTTGTATCGTAATAAAATCAGCCACCTCTTCAAGCTTGACAAACCGACCGTCACGCAGAGGGATCTCAAACTCATTGAGTGTCGCGATACTGTCTTTTTGCTGATACTCGGTGGTAATATCGACAACACCTTCAGAACTAAAGGTCTGCGCCTTTCGACTCCCTAGAAAATAACCGCTTAATACCTGAGCCACACCGCCTTCTGAAAGCCCCAACTGCTCACCGTAAGCGTTTAGCTTGATCTTGTACTCCATCTTGCCGTAACGGATATTATTGACGATATCTTTGACCCCGTCGATCTGCTGAAGTTTCGACTCTAATGCAGTGACAGCTTTTTGCATCTTGACATCATCATTACTAATGAGGTTCAACTGAATATCGGTCTTTACAATCCCCGGTTTTTGCTCCATAACAGCAAGTTCGTCGATCTTATATTGCTCTTTCAAAGGTGCTAAAAGGGTACGCAGACGACTGGCCACTTCACGAGAAGAAATATCTCTGACCTTTTCAGGAGGATTAAATGCAAACGAAAAGTCCAATATCGGATTAATATAGTGGTTCACCCAGTTTTGCGGGACCTGTTCTTCGAGTTCCAGACTAATATAAAAGAGGTTGGTTCCCGTATCCCACGAGCCAGAGAGACTTCGACGCTTACCGCTGAGCATCGAAACCGATTTGATATAGAGTTCCTCTTTATGCCCCAAGATCACCTTTTCAATATCATTGGCAATGGCGTAGGTATCTTCTAGATCGGTATTGATGTTCATCTTTCCGGTTACATTCAAAGAGCGTCCGTCAAAGCTAGGAAAGAGTTGAAAGTGCATTGTTTTAAGCGTTCCCACTGTCAAAAGAGGCACAATAATAAAAAAGAGAGCAAGAGTGAGCTTTTTATGGTGTATAAGCCGGTGCAGTATTCTCTCGTAACGGCGGGTTACCGGTGACCAGTCAAGCGATTTATTCCCTTTTTTGAGGAGCTCTTTAGCGTGCAGCGGCAAAAAGAAAAAACTCTCCAGCAGTGATCCCATTAACACCATGACAACCACGATCGGGATCAACTTAATAAACAACCCCATCTCACCGCTAAGCATAAACATCGGCAAAAAGGCTGCCACGGTTGTCAATGTCGCCAACGTAATCGGCAGGATGACCTCTTTTACCCCGACGACCGCGGCCTCAGCAGGGGCCATCCCCTCATCAATATGCCTTTGAATGTTCTCCGAGACCACAACCGCATCATCCACCGCGATACCGACTACCAGCAAGGCACCGATCAGTGAGACCATATTGAGTGAATAGCCACCTGTATAGATAAAGATCAATCCGATGATAAAAGCAAAAGGCACGCCCATCGTCACGACAATGGCAGTGTTTCGATTGATCAGAAAATACATCGTTAAAAAGATCAAGATCAACCCAAATGTAAGGTTTGCGATAATAATGCTCAGACGCTCATCGATCGGTTCAGAAGAGTCCTGAAAGAAGTTGAAGGTCAGATCGGGGTATTGCGGCTGGACCTTTTCCTCGATATAGTCACGCAATTGTTGCGATAGCGCGATCGAGTTGCCTTCGGAATCTTTGGAGATCTTCATCACAATGTTGTATTCGCCGTTGAAGGTTGAAAGTGTCACATCTTGCGGATGATACAATTTGATAGCGGCGATATCTTTCAGATAGAGCTGTTTGCCGCCTATATCAAGCAGCGTATTCTCCCACTCAGCTATATCAGCCTTGCCGTTGGAAGTTGAAACAAAGATAAAATTGTCTTTGTCATCGATGTCACCAATGGGATAGATATACGAAAGATTCCGGATCGCGGTAAGAACATTATCGGCATTGAGTCCGTAGGCATTGAGAGCATAATCGTCGATTTTTATCTCTAGTTTTTGGTCCGAATCACCATAAATGTCCACTTCCGAGATGTGCTTGATCTTGTTAAGCTTACTTTTGATATTTTTCACATCTACCAGCAGTCTCTCGAAATCGGCATTTTTGGAAGAGACAGAGAGTCTGACAAGATCACGGTTTTTATCGAGTACCATAGCGATCGGTTCGTTCATATCGGGCGGGATGTTTTGTTGGACATTGGCAAGCTGGTCTTTTACCTTATTGAGGACAACATAACTGTCAGCATTTTCATCGAGTGTCAAGACAATCGAAAAACGCCCCGGACGGATCATACTTTCGATCTTACTGACCCCGCTGACACTGCTGAGATCATCTTCAATATCACGTACCACCATCTTATCCAAGATCGTCGCACTTGCACCAGAATAGGCGCCTGCGACCAATATCTTGTTAAGTGTGACATCGGGAAAGATCTCTTTTGG
>JBATWM010000133.1:0-5882 GCA_049672605.1 Sulfurimonadaceae bacterium | reverse complement strand
TCTGTTTTTGCTCACCTTGATGCAACAACAGTTCTTAACCGTAAAATTGCTGAAAAAGGTATCTACCCAGCGGTTGATCCTCTTGACTCTACATCTCGCCTTCTTGATCCTGCGATCATCGGTGAAGAGCACTATAGAGTTGCTCGTGGTGTACAGCAGACACTTCAAAAGTACAAAGACCTACAAGATATCATTGCGATTCTTGGTATGGATGAGCTTTCTGAAGATGATAAAGCGGTTGTTGAACGCGCTCGTAAAATTGAGAAATTCCTTTCTCAACCATTCTTCGTTGCTGAAGTGTTTACTGGTGCACCTGGTAAATATGTTAGCCTTGAAGACACAATCAAAGGTTTCAAAGGAATCCTTGAGGGTGAATATGACCACATGCCGGAATCTGCATTCTACATGGTTGGTGATATGAAAGAGGCTATCGCTAAAGCCGAGAAATCTAAAAAGTAGCATTGCTGCTTTTTATAAGAAGGTTTAATTATGGAAACGCTTAATTTAGAAATCGTAACACCAAGTGGTCTTATCTTTAATGGAAAAGCTACTGAAGTTACTTTACCAGGCGAAGAGGGAGAATTCGGTGTTCTTCCTCATCATGCTGCTCTGACAACCATGCTTAAAGCAGGTGTTGTTGACATCGAAAAAGAGGACAAAAGCGTCGAATCTATCGTTGTGAACTGGGGTGTTGTTCAAGTTGATGAAGCAAAAGTAGTAGTACTGGTTGACGGTGCTGTTGCTATTCGCGGCGAAAGCGAAAGCGAAATTGCTAAAGCACTTGATGAAGCTAAGACACTTCTTTCAGACGTTTCTGACTCTAATCTTGCTATCGCTTCTGTATCTGCCAAGATCGAATCGGCAGCGCATAAGCTTGTATAGAGCTTATGGAAAACTTTAACGACTTTATCTCCCAAAGTCACAGTGTCACCCTCGCGGTGTTGGCACTTCTCTCTGTATACTTCATTTTGATCAACTGGGTATTTTTCTATCGATTTTTTTCACTTAACAGCTGGATCAGCCGTGAAACACTTTCTCTAGAACAGCTACTTATGGGTGGTGCAAATGTGACAACAACTGCCTATCTTCATAAGTTTTTGAGTGCCAGTTCAAAAATTACAAGAGAGATCTTCGACCTGGGGATGTTCTCTGCAACCAAAGAGTCTACTAAAGGGCTTTCATCCCTCTCTGTAGTCGCTTCGACCTCACCGTTTATCGGTCTGTTCGGTACGGTTGTCTCTATCTTAGACACCTTTGATAATATCGGCGGTGCCGGCGGAATGAATATGATCGCAGCAGGCGTCTCTGATGCGCTTATTGCAACTGCCGGCGGTATCTTTGTTGCTATCTTTGCCTACACGTATCATCAGGTTTTAAAACGTCGCGCATACGAGTTGAATGGTCTGATTCGTATGCAGCGTGACGCGGTACTTTCACGTATGGCTGAAGAGGCATAATGAACGATTTTGATTGGGAAGAGTCACCGGAACTAAATATTACGCCCCTTGTGGATGTTATGCTTGTTCTTTTGGCTATTCTCATGGTCATCGCGCCAACAGTTATCTATGAAGAGATGATCAAGCTGCCGCAAGGTTCTGCCACAAAACAGATCGAACAAAAAGCACCTGTCCATATTACTGTTGATGAAAAAGGCAAAGTTGTTGTGAATAAAGAGAATTTTGATCTGCAAGGTTTTGCAGATAACTTTTATCTCTATTCCCAAAAACTTGACAAAGAGGCGACAGTGCTTATTAGTGCAGACAAATCACTTGATTATGGTCTTGTTATGTCTATCCTTGGTGCGGTTAAACAGGCCGGTTTCACCGAAGTCTCACTTGCAACTAACGGTTAAACAGCATACGTTACACTTTCAAAAACAGGCGGGATAGATAATGGTACAAAGCAGCCGTGAAGATCGCTACTTTTACTTAAGCGGATTTATCTCACTAACCATTTTCTCTGCCGTTATCCTTCTTTTTGCTCTTGTGGTTTTAAACAAAAGTTCTATTGACACGTTCGCCATGCAAGAAGATAACTACATCTCTGTCTCGCTTGACATGGATCTTGTCATGCCAACTCAAAACAGTGCCAAACCTGTTCCTGAGCCAACACCAAAACAAGAGGTTATTCCGGAACCTGAGCCCGAGCCTGCCATTGAAGAGATAGAGAGTACTCCTGAGCCTGTTAATACTGATGTCTCATCCCTGTTTGATGACGTCTGGACCCAAAGTGCTGATACCAAGGTCGATAAAAAAGTAGAGAAGGTCGATACCAAAAGATTGGCCGCGATCGAAAAACGTATCAAGACCAAAGAGACTAAACAGTCGCAAAAAGCGAGCGATAAGATCAAGACCTTAGAGTTGGTCACGCCCTCTATAGAAGTGGTCGGCGCTTCTGCCTCTACAGCACCTGAGGTTAACAAGTATTTGGCTAAAATACACGCACAAGTGAAGAGCAAGTTCTACCCGCCAGCCAGCAGTGAAGGCGAGAGTGCGAAGGTGCGTGTAAAGCTTGATGCCAATGGGAATGTCACCAGTTATAGAGTTCTTGTCTATTCAGGCTCAAACATCTTCAATGAAGAGGTTGATCGACTGGAAAAACGACTACAAAGAATGTCATTTCCAAAAAATCCAGATGGGAAGTCGATCTCCCTTGAAATTATATTAACAGTTGAGGAGTAATAATGCGTATTGTTTTTGGAGTACTTTTTTCAGCACTTCTGTTGTGGGGTTCTGATGCCACTATCGAGGTCAGAAAGAGTGTTGACTCACTTCCGACTATCGCGGTTGAGGATGCATCTAGTGACTATCAAGATGGATTAAGCAAACGTTTTTTTCGTGTTATGGTAAGTGACTTGAATGTACTGAGTATCTTTAATGTTGACCGTGATTATGTTAAAGCCGATTTTAGTGACGAAAATGTTGCTGATGTGCATAAAGAGATCGATTATGTTGTACGTTATCAACTGGTCGATGATAACGGTGTAATGGTTGTCAATGTTAATCTTATCAATAATGATAAGGTGATGCACAGACTCAACTACCGTATTAAAAACCCGAAACAGCATGTCTTTTTAGTGCATACTATTGCCGCTTCGATTAATGACTTTATGGGTGCTGATCCGGTTGATTGGATGAAAGAAAAAGTGATCATCTCTAGAACGACTGGACCACGTAAATCTGAAATCATGATCACGGATTATACTTTGAGTTATCAATTCTCGATCAAACGCAGTGGGTTAAATATTTTTCCTAAATGGGCAGACAGTTCAAAAAAGTATTTTTACTACACTGACTTGACCAATGGTACTCCTGAACTGCGCAAACACGGTGTTTATGACAAGAGTGATGAACTGGTCTTGACATCAGATGGTATGTTGATCTGTTCCGATGTTAGTGCTGACGGAAACAGACTGCTTCTCTCTATGGCGCCAGATGGTCAGCCGGATGTCTATGAGTATGATGTTACCTCTAAAAAAGTAAAAAAAGTCACGAAGTATAGCGGTATTGATGTGAATGCACAGTATATGGCCGATGGTAAAATCGCCTTTATCTCAAACCGCTTGGGTTATCCTAATGTCTTTTCAAAAAAGACCACTTCTCAGGCAACAGAGCAGATGGTGTATGTAGGAAAAAGTAATTCAGCATGTACTGCACATGGCAACTACATCATCTACAAAGCACGTGAAAGCTCAAACGCGTTTTCAAAAAACACCTTTAATCTACACCTTATCTCGACAAAAACAGATTTTATCCGTCGTCTTACAGTGACAGGTATTAACGAGCACCCTCTGTTTTCAAGAGATGGCGATACTGTTTTGTTTGTTAAAAAATATAAAAATCAGAGCTCTATCGGTGTGATCCGTCTTAACCAAAACAAAAACTACCTTTTCCCGCTAAAAGGCGGGGCTATCCAGTCAATCGACTGGTAGTAACCTGGTGATGCTTTCAGCATCACAGCTTCTAACGATAACTGCTACACATGAACTGGCAGTTATCCCCTTTATAAATGATGTTTAAAATCCCACAGGCGCTTAGTTTACTCTCTGTTTCTAATTCTCAAATATAATTACGCGTATTTGATTTTAGATAGCTTTTTTTTATGAAAAAAAGGCTAGAATCGCTTATCGAATTATCTTAAGGAATAAAATGAAAGCTTTACTTTATGCAAGCACACTAACAGCGATGTTAGTATTTACGGGGTGTACTGGTTCTGGACCTACTGTTGATGATTCAGCAGCTACTGCCAGTCAGGCAGAAGAGATCAGTATTGTTGATGAAAGCAGTGCAGCAGACGCTGAATCAGGTATCCAAGCAACTGACCTTGACTCTGGAAGCATGACTTTAGAAAGTATTGAAGCAAAGATGTCTCCAATCTATTTTGGATTTGACCTATACAAGTTGGCAGACGAAGATGTTGACACGCTACGTCAAAATGTTGAACTTGTTAAAGGTGATGCAGAAGCTATGAATATTGCTGATAAATATTCACTTAAACTCGAAGGTAACTGTGATGAGTGGGGCTCAGACGAGTACAACTTCGCACTTGGTCTTAAACGTGCGAATGCAGTTAAAGATGAGTTGATCAATGATGGTATTGCTGCAGAGCGTATTACCATGGTCAGTTATGGCTCAAGCAACCCTGTCTGTACTGAAAAAACACAAGAGTGCTGGTCTAAAAACCGCCGCGTAGATTTTAAACTTCTTCCATAGACCGTAGATGCGTTTAGCTTTACTTCTTCCACTTTTACTTCTTCCATTTACCCTCTTAGCCGATGAACCGTCGGCCTTTGGTGCGGGTAACCTTGACAGTGACAACCCATATGGGTTGACAGCAGCTGAAAAGAAGATCCTCCAAAACAATAAGACACTAACACAGAATAAACGTAAACTCAACTCTCATAAAAGCGATATAGAGTCTCTGAGAGAGCGTATCGATGGGCTGCAGTCTGTTCTTGAATCTATTGCTATGAAGTCACAAAATAACAAAGTAGCACTTGGCGATATAAGCAAGTCACGCGAAAATGAAGGTGTGAGTACACAAGAACGTCTTGTTTTACTAGAAACGCAGATAGCAACCAATGGTGAAAACATCGTTCAACTTAAAACTGCGATTGAAGAGTTGAGTAAATTGATGGATGAACAGAGTGCTTCTCTTGTCACAAAAGAGGAACATAATGCACTTGTGAATGATGTGAATGCCTTTAAAGTCTTAGTTGCAGGTGAATTGAAACAGAAGTCAAAGAAAAGCAGTTCAAATATGAGTAGTGGTGACCTTGCGACTCGAGCAAAGAAAAACTATGATAAAAAGAACTACACTAAAGCACTAAACGACTATAAAGAGCTGGTTAACCGCAAATATAAGCCAGCGTACGGACACTATATGATCGCTCAGTGTTATTTCGCCAAGAATGATTACGGTCAGGCAATCGCCCACTATAAAGAGAGCGCTTCTCGTTATAAAAAAGCCTCTTATATGCCTACTCTGATGTTACGTACCGCGTACTCTATGGAGAAGACGGGTGACAAAAATAATGCTGCGAAGTTTTATAATGCTGTTATTGCAAAATACCCAGGGTCGGAAGAAGCAAACAAAGCAGAGCGCTACCTTTCAAAGTTGTAGCTTCAGCGTATCTTGCACCGGAGTTCACCTCTCAACGTACATTAGTACGTCTTCGGGCTCACGTCCGGCACAATCTACACCAAATCTACAATTTTGAAGTTTATTGTGGTTTAAGATGAGCTTCGCCATCTTTTTATAATTGATTCACCATTCACCATTCACCATTCACCATTCACCATTCACCATTCACCATTCACCATTCACCATTCACCATTCACCATTCACCATTCACCATTCACCATTCACCATTCACCATTCAC
>JBATWM010000132.1:0-3073 GCA_049672605.1 Sulfurimonadaceae bacterium | reverse complement strand
GGGCATAGGTGTACGTCGTACCAACCCGACGATTATTGTGCATCTCTGCAATGTGTGAAACGAGGACACCCGCACCAAACCCAAGCAATATATTCTGCTCACGTTCACCCCATGCAAACGCCTGCGTCGCCATAAATAGACTTGCCGCCAATAAAATTCCAGCTGTTTTCATATCAGCCTCCTTATAAATAGATATGACAAACTATACTGATTGATCGTGGGCCCATTATGGACTCTATAGCGGTCGAGAACAGATCGATGTGTGACAGATACAAGATGGAGAAAAAGGAGAGGGTGTGCAATCTTCGACAAGAGGGCGTGAATATGTCCTTTACGAGTGCATCAGTAAAATAGCATGATGTGAATAATTTGAAAGAAGTCAGCCCTTTCCTTTATCTCTTTTAATGCCCCGCTTACGGCGTATGCACTATAATGGCATATCTAAATACAAAAGCCTGCTGCCATATGCCCAAAGAGACGCTTCCTTACTATGCCTACAGTGATTATATGCGTCGAAAATACGGCGAGCCTCTGTTTCGCGTGCCCATCGACCTGGAGCTGGGCTGCCCGAACAGGCGGCCCGATGGCTCCGGCGGCTGTACGTTTTGTCCCGAGAACGGCGCGCGGGCCGTTCAGACGCTCGATGTCAAAGGGAGCGAAGCGCAGCTCGAAGCGGGGATCGCCTTTGCGAAAAAGCGCTACAAGGCGCGCCGTTTTATGCTCTATATCCAGGCCTATACCGGAACCTTCACCTCCGTTATCGGGCAGAAAAGACGCTACTCCGAGCTGCTTTCGGCTCATCCGTTCGACGCTATCAGCATCGGAACACGGCCTGATTGCCTCTCCAAAGCAACGCTGAGCTACCTTAAAGAGCTGGACGAAACGCTCGACGTCTATGTCGAACTGGGCGTGCAGACCATACACGACGAGACGCTCGTACGCATCAACCGCGAGCACGACTGGCAATCGAGCCTCGATGCCATCGCCGCACTCAAATCCCACGGCATCAAAGTCTGCGCACATATTATCGTGGGGCTTCCCGGGGAAGGGCGCGAACACTACATTCAGACGGCCAAGGCACTTGCCGCACTTGATCTCGACGGCATCAAAATCCATAATCTCCATGTCATCAAAAACACCCGGCTCGCCGATGAATACCTTGCGAAGCCGTTTCCCGTCATGAGCGAGTACGAGTACGCCGAGGTCCTTATCGAGATCATCCGCCACCTGCCGCCGGGGCTGCCGCTGATGCGTTTTGCCACCGACACCCCCGACGAGGAGATCGTCGCACCGAAATGGCATATGATCAAAGGGCAGTTTTCGGAGTACGTCACGGAGCAGATGAATCACCGCCGCTACCGGCAGGGCGACCTCTTCGAAGCGGGAAACGAAGCGCCGGAGCGGCCTGCGCCGAAAGTGTTTGAGTGCCAAGACGGCAGCTATACGATCTGGAACAAAGCGTTTCGCGACCACTACCACCCAACATCGGGTGCAAGGGTGCAGGCAAATGAACTCTTTCTTGCGGAAGCGTTATTGAAAGAGCGCCTTGCAAAAGGCCCCGTTCGGCTGCTTGATATCGGTTTCGGGATGGGGTATAACAGCCTGCTTGCCTGCGAAGAGGCTGAAAGCACGGCGCTTCACGCACTTGAAATCCACGCCATCGACCAGGACCGCGGGATCATAGCCGACAGTGCAGGGGTTATCAAAAATATTCCCGGCGAAAAGCTTGCATGGCCGCTGATCTTGCAGGAAATTTACGAAAGCGGCACGTACATCTCGAAGCACTGCAGTGTCACCCTCCATTACGGCGATGTACGGCACGCCCTCAACGAACAGAAGGGGGAGTTCGACATCATCTTTCTCGACCCCTTCATTGAGCGTTCCAACTGCAAGATGGTGACGATTGAACTTTTTGAACATCTGACAAAGCTCCTCAAAGCCGACGGGCTCCTTGTCTGCTCAAGCATCCATGCGGCAACCCTTTCGGCTATGGCGAAGGCAGGTTTTTGTCTAACAACCGCCGGCAGGCCTCAAAGCGATATCCAGGGCATTGTCGCCAAACATATGGGTTCTTTTCCAGTCGGGGGCGATGTCCTGCCGTACCATGACCCCCACGGTGTCTGGACCGACCGCAAGATCCGCCAGCATCGGGAGAAGGAGATCGAAAGACAAAAAAGCTAAAAGCCTGGTCCCGAAAGAGTTAATATTGGGGGGTCAGGTACTATTTGTAAACTAGACACGGATTTATTAGTGATGAAAACAGCGGCAAGCGGAAAAGAGAGATTTAAAAAAATCAGTTACTTTCTCAGCTTATCTCTATTGAAAAAAAAGTTGCTATTATTTCGCAATTACTTTAGGGCTTTTAGAGATGCCCTATTATAGAGAGAGACGATGACTGAAAATGAGAAATTAATTGAAAAAGCCTGTGCGGTATGGCATGCGTGGTTTGACGATGACGCCCACGACTACTCTGAAAAAGAGCCTTCTGACATCGAGTACTTTATAGGGTGTATGCTTTACAACCAGTTTGCATTCGAAAAAGCTATCAGTACTATGAAGACGATGGACATTGGTATGGACTTTCTTGTAGCGTGTGAAGAGAGTTATGATGAGGTGCACAACCTTCTAATGCAGATAGAGGTCAAAGATGACCTTGAAGCGGTTATGCTTCTGCAAGATCACATTGCCAAGGCGGTGAAACGCTACGACGGTGACCGTATGGCGCTCTATCTTGTAAACCGTCTGGCAGGGCACATAAACACTCTGGAAAGAATCTACCGTGGCAAGATCGACCGTCGTGATGTAGACTTTGAGCGTCTTGCCAACAAACAGACACCAATATATAAGTAGAGGTTACGATGTTACAAGCTAATGATATGCTCCCCAAAAATATTCAAGATATGATACCGACGCTATCGCTTAGCCAGGCCATGCCGCTTGGAAGTGAGAACGGTGTTCCTTTTTTGATGATCAAACTTGCTGCTGGAAATGAAGAGACTATTGCCGAAGGCGGGATCTCTTGTGAGTTTAGAGCCTCCGTCTTTAATGTGGTCTTTCAGGGTGAAAATGTCGC
>JBATWM010000131.1:0-6754 GCA_049672605.1 Sulfurimonadaceae bacterium | reverse complement strand
CTCTCAATATAGCTTGAAAACAGAAGCTATTTTGTGAATATGCCTACAGTGATGCTATCTAGCATCACGCTCATTTCTACGTTCACACCTATTACTCTCTTAGCACATGATCTTTCCACTATAACAGCGTGACACAGTTACGACCACTCTCCTTAGATTGGTAAAGTGCCCTGTCCACACGGTTGACAATCGTAGCAGGTGTATCGCCTTTAAGCCATTTAGTTACCCCAAAACTGCAGGTGACGGTGCGTGCAAGTTCACTGCAGTTATATTGAATATCTTCTCTTAGTCTCTCTGCAAGCCCTTTTGCACTGGCAGTATCGAGGCTCGGGCAGATGATGAGAAACTCCTCGCCGCCCCAACGGCCAACGGCATCTTCATCGCGGACATTGGCCTTGAGGTTGGAAGCGATCTGTATGATCACCTTGTCGCCGACAGGGTGGCCATATTCGTCGTTGATCCTTTTGAAAAGATCGATATCGAGAAGAATCAGGCTAAATGTCTCATCCCCTATTTTGGCATGCTCACAGGCAGTATGCAGCAGCTCTTCGGTCTTACGGCGGTTATAGAGTTTGGAGAGGCTGTCTGTTGCTGACATATAGCGCAGTTCTCTATTTTTATTGTGCAGCTCTTTTTGGGTAGATGTGAGCATTTTAAGTGTTTTAGAGAGTTCGATGTTCTGTTTTTCGACAAGAATTTTATCGATGGCTTTGGCAACGAGGGTGCGATAGATAGAGGAGATGTAGACGGCAATGCCGACAAACATACTTAAAAAGACCATCTGCATGATGATATTGGTCAGACCTACTTTTGAGCTGGTAAAAGAGTCCGTGATCGTGCCAAGTTCTATGGTCTGGTTGACCACCGCCAAGACAGCGATAACAAAGTAGGAGAAGAGACTTAAGAGACCCGTTATAAGTGTTAGTTTTGGCGAAAACCGAATGGTGGCAAGTCCGACCCATACAAAATAGAGTAAAAAAGCCTCTGTTTTGAAGGTGCGGAAAGTACCGATAGTGTAGATGAAGATAGATAGGAGGATAACATCAACGCTGACCGAGACATATTTGAGCCACCCGTAGTGGCGGTCGTTTCGGGTGATAAAGAAGACGATAATCACATAGAGAAGGTTGACAGAGGCAGCGATCATAATGAAAAGAAACGAAGCTTCAGGCACCTCGTTTTTAATAGCAAAACCAGCACCCAAGTAGACTAAGGTAAAGAGGATACGTGCAAAGTTTGCATACTTCTCACTGCGCATCTCCTCTTGGACAAAAAGTTCCGAGACTGATGGTACGGTATCAACCGATATAGAAGGTTTCATACTTAATTATACTATAAAAGAACACTTTATATAACTAAAATAATTTTTGCAAGTTATAAGTTAAGAGTTGATGATGATTATGTGATTAGTTCAGGCTATTTAGAAGCTAAATGATTTCCTAAACCGTTCCTCTTCCAAGCTTGGCTTCGGGGTCTCTTTTTTTGTCTGTTCTTCAAATTTTTTTAGCATTGTAATTGAGATGGAACCAGCACTGTCTGTCTGTTCAGAACCGTCTACTTTTGTAAATCCAAGTCTCTCATAAAGGTGTATAACAGGGTTGTTTTTACGCACTGAGAGTGACATCTGAGGGTATATCTTGGCGACCTCTTTCATAAGCTGTTCCATGATCATCGTACCCAAACCTTGATTGCGGTACTCAGGTAAGACAGCAAAGGCAAGTTCCGGTGTGTTGGTGTCAACATGCCCAAAACCATTAAGCAGCATACGTACCCAGGCACCGCCGGCAACCTTGTTGTCAACAAAGAGATAGACGCCGATATCGCCGTTGTAGTTGCCGTAGTTTCGATGATACTGTTCAAGATAAGGGTGGTCATTCAGGGTCTCACCGCTTTCGTCTAAGCGGGCTGCATAGTGCAGAAGGTCTTTGACGATGAAGTGCTCTGAGGAGCGTAAAAAATAGAGTTCAATATTCATGGGCGAATTATACCCTTTTGTTGCCTATAAAAATTATCACTTTCTCGTCATTCCCGCGAAGGCGGACGACTGGAAGGAGGTGCCCTCGGGTGAATCCACAAGTTCATTGGCTCTCTCAATCTTTGTTGGGTATTTAACCTCCTTGATCACGCTCTTTCCTTTTTTACGACTGCAACCGCAGACGTTATGTGAAACATCGTCGAAGGCGTTTCTCTGACGCGACAGAGAGTGAAATGCAGGGGAGAAGCTTTGCTTCGAGTCGTGAAAAAGTTCGTACAATCACAGTTTAAATATAGAGGAAATATATAATTAAGAAAACGTTGAATTCATTATTATTGAGATGGTCACAAGTATGTGATTCAAAAATGGTACAATTATTACAATTGTAAAATAAGATAGGAAGTGACCATATGAATAATATAGCAATTCTTTGCAGCGGTGGCGATGTTTCCGGCATGAACCCCGCCATCAAACACTTTGTTGAATACAGCATCGCCAAAGGGCTGAAACCATTTTTAGTCTATGATGGCTTCGAGGGCCTTATCGATAACAATATAGTTAGTGCAAGTTATAAAGATGTTAGCGGCATTATAAGCCGTGGCGGAACAAAGATAGGTTCGGCACGTTCAGAACGTTTTATGGAGGCTTCGTATCGCAAGATAGCCAAAGAAAATCTAGCCAAGCACAATATCGACAAACTCGTTGTTTTAGGCGGTGATGGCAGTTTCCGCGGCATGGAAATGTTTTATGAAGAGCATGGCGTTGCCTTCGCAGGTATCCCTTCGACGATCGATAACGACATTGTGGGGACCGACTACTGCCTGGGCGTCGATACTGCACTCAATATTATTCGTGAAGCGCTCGATGCCATCCGCGATACGGCTGCATCATTTAAGCGAGCTTTTATTGTCGAGACGATGGGACGTGATTGTGGTTACCTCGCGCTTGTGTCGGCATTGACCTCGGGTGCTGAGCTCTGTTTGATTCCTGAGATTCCGTATGACCTGGTTGCTTATGAAGAGAAGTTTAAACAAGAGGTTGCCAATGGGCGTCGCTACTTCTTGGCTGTTGTCTCCGAGGGGATAAAGCAGCCTTCAGATGAGATCGCAAAATGGTTTGAAGAGGTCATCGGCATTGAATCCCGTGTGTCGGTTTTAGGTCATATTCAACGCGGCGGCAGCCCGACATGCAGAGACAGGTTGATGGCGTATCGTTTTATTAATTTTGGGATCGATGGTCTTTTGGCGGGAGAAAAAGATAAGATCAGCTGTTTTAATGACAGCCGGTTTAATTACAAGTCTATCGCCGATGTTGCTAATCAAGAGTACCACATTGAGCCGGCTCTATTCGAGCTTGCCAAGTCTACAGCACTGAACTGTTAGAGAGCGATCTCTCTAAAATCACTGCGTGTATTGGGAATAGGTTTATTGGAGATACCGCGTAGACTATAGACAAACGAGATCTTAGGTTCATCACTCTCATTTCTATTGGCGTAGTGCAGTGTTTTGGCATGGAAGAGAACAACATCGCCTTTTTTGAGGTTAAAATGGACGCGTTTAGCAATAATCTCTTGGTTTTGCGGCAGGTCGTCTCTAAAAGCAGAATTTTCATCAAACTGCTCGGGAGAAAAGGCCATCTTATGCGTGCCGGGTATGAACTCAAGCAGACCATTTTCAAGATACTCATCACCCAGACTTAGCCAGACACTTAGTAGATTGTCATTTTCGAAGTGCCAGTAACGAATGTCCTGATGCCAGGTGGTGACAGAGCTGACGTGAGGCAGTTTTGTCATAATGGAGTTGTGATGTGCCAACAGCAGGCGCGGCTCCTCGCCGAGAAGCTGTTCCAAGATGGGGCGCATCTCAGGGTTTGTCATCCACTGTGCAAAGAGGGGCTCTCTGTCATAGACTTGTCTAAGGCGACGTGTTGTTTTAGAACGAGTGCTTTTTTGCAAATACTCCTCTTCGCTCTCAATCGGCTCGATCTTTTCAAAAAGGTGGTGTGCCGCTAGATTACGGATATCATCGCAGAGCTGATGGTCGGCAAATTGCTCTAATCGAAGAAAACCGTTGGTATGAAAATCGTTGATCTGCTGGCTTGTTAGTCTCATGTCTGCCCTTTATCCCTAGTGCAGGGATATGTAATCCAGCATTTTCTCACTCATGCCATTAAGGTAAGCTAAAATCAGCGTTTTACTTTATAGGTGTAGCGTATAAGGACTGCGAGAAGCAACAAATACCCTCTGTATTTTCAAAAGAGTAAGCGTTGATACGTTTTTTGTACATTGAACTTTTGTCTTCTCTGTGGTGTAAGGTATAATCTCCCTTATGCATATTAAAAGTAATATTTGGTTTGAAAACGACAATAACGGGTTTTTTGGCAAAGGGCGCATTGAGCTGCTCGAACAGATAGATGAACATGGTTCCATTTCAGCTGCGGCCAAGGCGATGAAGATGAGCTACAAGGCTGCATGGGACGCGGTCAATGAGATGAACAACCTCTCAGATGCACCGATCGTCCAACGTGAAACGGGTGGCAAAGGCGGCGGCGGAACGGTACTGACGGACAAAGGGCGTTCGACTATTGCGCTGTATAAAGAGCTGGAAACAATACAGCAGCACTTTTGGGCTTCGCTTGAAAACGTCAGCAGTGATGCGACGCTGCTCGAACAGTTTGCCAAACGGATGACCCTGCGAACAAGCGCCCGAAATCAACTGCTTGGAAGTGTTACGAGTATTCAGACCAGTGCATTGGGAGCTGATGTCGCGCTGCAGCTTTCCGGCGGCGAGGAGGTGCACGTCTTCATTACCCGTAGAAGCCTGGAAGAGATGAGTATTCAGAGCGGTATGAATCTATTTGTGATCCTGAAATCCTCGTGGATCAGGCTCTGCAGTGAGAAAGAAGAGGGTGGTGCCAACAGTCTGCTTTGTCACCTTGATGAGGTACTGAGTGATACAGAAGCCGTAGAAGTGACGGCTTCGCTGCAAGGCGGTAACACGCTTACAGTCTCGATAAAACCTCATATGTTTGAGGCCTTGGGCTTAAAAGAGGGTGACACAGCATGGGCTTGTTTCGAACCTTCAAACGCTTTATTGGCGATTTGACAGCAAACGATACCCTTGTCAGACCTGTCATATTTTAAAGCAAACCGGACAATTTGAAACATTTTCGTTATATTTTTATATATATAACGCTAATTTACGACAAAAGCGTTATATTTTTATTTATATAACGCTAATATTCTGGTATCACATCTGCATAATCTATGTAAAGAACAAGGGTATACAATGAAACAGAAATTAGCACGGTTTGGTCTGATCACCGCTTCGCTAATCCTTATGTCTCCAACGCTCTTTGGCGCCGAAGAGGAGATGCCAAAGCGTACATTGAAGACAAACTATCAGGAAGTGTACAACCAAACACCGGGGGCGGTTGATAGTTTCACAAAGATGTTCTCTGAAGGGATATTCTACGGAAGACTCCGTTCAAACACCTTCTATTACCGATGGGAAGAAGAGACCGGTAAACAAAAAGACCAGATTATCAGCGGTCTAGGCGGTTCGCTGATCTACAAGAGTGCTACATTGGCAGATTTTGACTTTACCGGCGGTCTATACTACTCTCGGGCCTTTTACAGTATCGATGAAGATGACGTCGGGGCACTGAAATCGGGGAAAGATGTTTTCAGCCGATTTGACTACACCAATACCGGTAACAAGTCGATGGGCGTGTTGGGCCAAGCCTACCTGCGTTATAGCGGTATACCTGAAAGTGAGATCCTTGTCGGCCGCCAAATGGTCGAAACTTTTTATACCAAATCAAATGACACGAAAATGATCCCCAACACCTTCGACGGGATCGTCTTTGACACCAACGCCATCCCAAAAACGGCTATCCGATTCGGTTACCTGGCCAAACAGAAACTGCGCGACCACACTAAGAATCATTCGGTCTTGATGTACGGCGATGCCAATTCAACACCATCCAATAATCCGCAATGGAGTGAAAACGATGATTCGGCGATGCATGAGGGGTTGACCTACACCCGCATCAAAGCAGCTGGCAAGGATACTGATGCCCCGTTGATAGTCGGTGATCTTCACAATAAATCGCTCAAAAACCTTAAGCTTGACGCCTCTTTCTACAGCGTACCGAAAATGGTCTCGCAAGTTATGGCAGAGGGGAATTACAAGATCAAAATGGGTGAAAAGTTCTCACTGACACCGGGTCTACGCTATATCAGACAGTTTGATAACGGCGCCGGCAGTATTGGTGGTGCCGCTTTGAACGGATCGCTTGCAGGGCAAACCGGCACCAGCGGCGGCTATGACATTGCAGACTCTCTTGATGCGCAGATGATCGCTGCCCGTTTGGTCGGGAGCTACGGTATCTACAAGCTTAACCTAGGCTACACGAACATTTTTGATCAGGCGGATCTGGTGACACCATGGCGCGGCTTCCCGACAGCCGGCTATACCCGTTCGATGGCCCGGTACAACTGGGAGGCAAATACCAAAAGCTACCGTGTCCAGATGACACGCAATGCAAATAAAACAGGCATCTACAGCAGGCTCTTTACGGAACTCTCAATTTTGCATACCGATGCGGATGAGGCCAAAGGGTATTATGACGAAAACTTCTACTATGCAGGGTTTGTACAAAATATTCCGGGGATGGTCGATCTGCAGTGGCGTTTGAGACTGGGATATACCGATACCGAGAAAACCGATGCGGACAGTTTGGATAGCCGTTTCGAGATAAATTATCTGTTTTAAAGGG
>JBATWM010000130.1:0-3842 GCA_049672605.1 Sulfurimonadaceae bacterium | reverse complement strand
ACTGAGATGAAAGGTATTGAGATCATGAGCCCGGGCGGACTGGTCAGTGACCCTATTTCGGCGATCTCTTTGGCGGTTGCTCTAATGTTCGGTACGGCAGGTCTTCCTCACATCCTTATGCGTTTCTTTACGGTTGGCGATGCAAAAGAGGCACGTAAATCAGTTTTCTATGCGACAGGTTTCATCGGTTATTTCTATATCCTAACATTCATCATCGGTTTCGGTGCGATCGTTATGGTCTTTAAAAACCCTGAGTATCTTGATCTTGCGAAACAGGCAATTGATGGCGGTTCACCGATCCTTGGCGGAAACAACATGGCAGCGATTCACCTTTCACATGCAGTGGGCGGCGACTTCTTCCTAGGTTTCATTTCGGCAGTCGCTTTTGCAACGATCTTAGCGGTTGTTTCAGGTCTTACTCTGGCGGGTGCTTCAGCAGTGTCACATGACCTGTATGCATCTGTTTTCAAAAAAGGTAAAGCAGACGGTATGGCAGAGATGAAAGTCTCTAAAATGGCAACGATCGCACTTGGGATTGTCGCTATTATCATGGGTATTGCTTTTGAGAAACAGAACATCGCGTTTGTTGTCGGTCTTGCGTTTGCTATTGCAGCATCAGCAAACTTCCCGATCTTGTTCTTGTCAATGTACTGGAAAAAATTAACGACTCGCGGTGCGGTTATCGGTGGTTCTTTAGGTCTTGCTACAGCGGTAATGCTGGTAATCCTTGGACCGATCGTATGGGTACAGATTCTTGGCAATGCAGAAGCGATCTTCCCGTATAAATATCCGGCACTGTTCTCAGTATCTGTTTCATTTATCGGTATCTGGTTCTTCTCGATCACCGACAAATCTGATGGTGCAGCTAAAGAGATCGAAGCGTTTGAAGCACAATATGTACGTGCTCAAACGGGTATTGGTGCTGAAGGAGCATCAGAGCACTAAGCCCTTGGCTTGGTGATGCGTAAAGAGTGAAGAGTGAGATTTCACTCTCTTTTTACTCTTTTAACTTTATCCTTTCACTGCGACTAAAAAGATATGCCACGTTTAGATATTGTGCCGTCGGCACGATTTTAGTGGATATAATTGTATATATAGGTGTAAATAATGAGTAAATACGATCAGCAAAAACTTCTAGCATCGATTCATCCGTTTGATCTGCTGGATAGCCGTGTCATTGCTCATTTAAGCACTCAAATGGATATTGCCTATTATCCAAAAGAGACAACGCTTATCTCTCCTACACTTGGCAGCGATTCGCTCTATATCATCATTAAAGGCAATGTCAACGAGTTTATCGACGATGAACTCCACAACGTCTATGGCGAGATGGACAGTTTCGACGCCAACACACTGATCTACAACGACACCAAATCGAAGTTTGTGGTTCAAGAAGATCTTATCTGTTACCTACTGAGTAAAGAGATTTTCTTAAACCTCATACAAGATTATGCCCCGTTTCAAAACTACTATATGCAGGATTTTATTGCCAAACATCAACTCCTTAAGCAGCATCAACATCAAAATGAGTTGACCCCGTTTATGATGGCGAAAGTCTCCGATATCTTTTTGCATACACCCTGTCTGGTCGATGAAGAGAGCAGTATTAAAGAGGCACTTGTCAAGATGAAAGAGCTGCATGCCAGTGCTATTTTGCTTGAGGGTGTAGAGGGAGTGGGTATCATCACTGATGCCGACCTTCGAGAGAAGGTGCTTTTGGGTGATGTTGCACAGAGTGAGCGTGTTAAAACGATCGCGACCTACCCGTTGATAACGATCGACAAAGAGGACTTTTTGTTTAATGCGCTGCTGCTTTTTACCAAACATGGCATTAAACGATTAGCCGTGATGCACGAGGGTGAGGTCGTTGGTCTCTTGGAACAGATCGATCTTTTGAGCCATTTTGCAAACCACTCCTATCTTATCGCCATGCAAGTCAGTAAAGCCCAAAGCATTGAAGAGTTGGCAAACCTTCAAAAAGAGCAGTTGTTCCTGGTGCAGTCGATGAATGCTAAAGGGGTTAAAGTCCGCTACATCTCGAAACTTGTCAGTGAACTTAACGCAAAGGTGTATGCCAAAGTATATGAGCTTTGTGTCCCCGAAGAGTATCGTCAAAAAGCAGCACTTCTGGTAATGGGTTCAGAGGGGCGTCAGGAGCAGATACTGCGTACAGACCAGGACAATGCCCTGATCATTGAAGATGGTGTTGATGTTGAAAATTTTACCCCCTTTATGGAACAGTTCTCCAAATACTTGGAGCAGTTGGGTTTTCCGCCATGTCAAGGCAAGGTCATGGTCAACAACCCACAGTGGCGCGGCAGTGTTGAGCTGTTTAAAAAGCGGGTTGACAACTGGGTAGAGAGTTTTGATGAAGAGGCGCTGCAGATGCTCTCTATCTTTATAGATGCACACTGTGTCAGCGGCAATGAAAAACTGCTTGAAGAGGTCATGACATATCTTCAGCGCCGTTTTACCGGTCGAGAGGACATTTTGGCACATATGGCAAAAGCAACATTGAGCTTCGAGACGCCATTGAGTATCTTCTCTGGTTTTGTTGTAGAAAAGTCTGGGCATAAAGATGAGTTCGACTTGAAAAAGGGCGGCATCTTTGCCATTGTTCATGGGGTGAGAACGCTCGCATTAGAGCGACATATAACTGAGACAAACACGATTGAGCGGATCAAAGCACTTAACAATGCCAACCTCTTTGACAAGCAGTTTGCTACGGAACTCATAGAAGCATATGACACACTGTTGAGTGTTCGCCTGAAAGTACGGTTGCAATACCCAGATGACTTGGAAGGGGCAAATTATATCAACCCTAAAAAGTTAGACAAGATCGAACGTGACCTTCTCAAAGACAGCTTTAAAGTGGTGAACACTTTTAAGAAGTTTTTGACCTTCCATTTTCATCTAAACATGGTGACGTAGATGGTAAGAAGTATCAAACATTTTTTTAATTATCGACGACTCAAAGATGCTTCTTATTCGTTTCTCTTCCAGGACTATAATGGTAGTGAAGTTGTTGTGTTTGATACCGAGACAACAGGGCTTAATCCCAAAAAAGATGAGATCCTATCTATAGGAGCAGTTTTGATTCGTGACAATGTTATTGTTACTTCAGAGACTTTTGAAGTCTTTTTAAAACCGTCACAGGAGATCGCATCTAAAAGTATTGAGATCCATCGAATTCGTCCCTGCGATCTTGATGATGCACTCGAGCCTCAAAAAGGGATCGATGCCTTTTTAAAGTTTATAGGTGGACGTACCTTGGTAGGGTACTACTTGGAGTTTGATGTAGCGATGATCAATCGTTATATTAAGCCGTGGCTAGGCATTGTGTTGCCTAACAGGCAGGTCGAAATTTCAGCACTATACTTTGATAAAAAAATTGGTCTGATTCCACAAGGAAATATTGATTTATGCTTCGATACTATTTTGCGAGAATTAAATGTTCCGAACATGGGACAACATAATGCTGTCAACGATGCTATCATGACAGCGATGATCTACCTAAAATTAAACCATAGCGTGAGTTCTGGATAGAAGATAGCAGTCTTTTATCCAGAACCCACGTTACAAAAACATATAAGGAAGTAGTATGAGCGAAGTTAAAAAACCAGTATTTCAACCCAACCCAGTGTTTGCCAAAGAGGCACGTATTAAAAACATGGATGAGTATAACGCACTTATGGACAAAGCGAAAGAGAACTATGAAGGTTTTTGGGGCGATTATGCCAATGAAAAACTTGACTGGATCGAGCCGTTCACTAATGTTTTAGATGAGTCTAACGCACCATTTGTAAAGTGGTTTGATGGCGGTAAACTTAACGTTGCTGCGC
>JBATWM010000129.1:0-4278 GCA_049672605.1 Sulfurimonadaceae bacterium | reverse complement strand
TATACATCACAGTTTTGGGACGGGCGGGTGCCGAGCCTCGAAGAGCAGGCCAAGTTTCCACCCATCAATCCGGTTGAAGGTGGCTTACACGCTTGGGATGACCTTGTTAAGATGTTGCGCGATGATGTTTATTATAAAGAGGCCTTCAAAAAGGTCTTTGGCGTTAGCCCAAGCCAGATCACAATTGAGCATTTTGCAAAAGCGGTCGCCAGTTTTGAGCGTACCGTTATCTCCGGAGACTCCCGGTTTGACCGCTATATGTATGGCGGCGATGAAAAGGCTCTAAACAAGCAAGAACAGAGAGGCTTGAACGTTTTTCTGGAGCAGGGACGCTGTGTCTCATGCCATACGATAAGTCAGACACATGCCCTTTTCACCGATAATCAGATGCATAACATCGGGGTTGCATCCAAGGCACTTCAAGGCAAAGAGTTTGACGTTGCGGCCGAATACACAACGATGTTAAGCAAGGCCCGACAAGACAGTAGTGCAAAAGGCTCTAAAGAGGACGAATTGGTGTTGCAGCATGTGCGATTTTCCGAACTTGGCCGTTATGCGATTTCGAAAGAGCCGGACGATATGGGGGCATTTAAAACAGTCACCCTGCGCAACATTGCCAAAACGGTGCCATATATGCATGACGGCAGTATGGCAACACTCGAAGAGGTGGTTGCGTTTTATAACTTTGGCGGACGCCTCAGCTCAAGTGATTCGGTGTCGCCGTTTTTGGACGGGGGGATCCGGCCGCTCGATCTGAGCGGTGAACAGATGGCGGATCTGGTAGCGTTTTTACGTGCGCTGACAAGTCCGGAATTTGAAGATGTAAAGGAACTGCAATGAAACGAAGAGACTTTTTAAAAACGACAGGGACATTGGCTGCCGGCGCGATTATACCGATGAGTCTGGTTGAAATTGCCTTCGGCAAGGGAAATGAGGCGGAGAACTTTACCTTCGCTTTCATCTCCGACTCGCATATTCAGCAGATTAAGGGCAGCAAGTTCGTTCGTAACTGGGACATGGGACTGCAGCGAGCGGTTGCAGAATGTAACCTGCTTAACCCAAGACCTGACTTTGTGATGTATGGCGGTGATATTGCACAGCTGGGAAAAGCAGCCGAGATCGACCACGGTCTCGATATCCTCTCTGCGAGCAGAAACGATCTGAAGTTTATGCTCGGAGAGCATGACTATTATCTGGATCTGGGTGAACACTGGTCCAAACGGCTGGGTGCACACTACTACAGTTTCGATCATAAGGGGGTTCACTTTGTCGTACTTAACAGTATTTTGACGGATGAGAAGTGGACGAACAAATGGTCTTCGGGTGAGGAGCGTATGGGTGTGATGGCGGGGCTTGATAACCCTCTCGGTTCACCGTTTATGGTGGGCTACAAGCAGCGTCAATGGCTGGCAAAAGATCTGGCGAAGATTGATCACGATACGCCGGTCGTTGTCTTTTCGCATTCGCCGTTGCAGAAGATCTACAAAGGGTGGAACTTCTGGACGGACGATGCGGAGCTGATACAGGCGATGTTGAAACCGTTCAAAAAGGTCAATGTCATCTACGGACATGTCCATCAGATCCAGTACAACCAGATCGGAAACATAACTTTCCACTCGGTTATGGCAACATCATGGCCGTGGCCTTACCCGTCGACTTACAAGCAGGCTAAACAGTACCTGCCGAAGTTGACTGTTGAGATGAACCGGGCGGATCCTTTCTTCGAACGCGACGCAACGGGATGGCAGTTCGTGGATATCCACTCCGGGAACATCGATATGAGTTATGTGTTGCCAAACAATGAGAACAGAGTGGTGGGGTTTAATGCCAAAACAAAACGTCCTGAAGATAAAAAATATCAGGACGTTCAGAAACCACCGCAGAAACACTATTAAGGGGCATGTTATGAAAGTTTTTTATAAAATCCGTATGATGGCGGTTCTTGTTGCTTTGTTAGGCGGAACACTCGCGAGCATAGAAGTGAGTGCAGATGAGTTCACAAAGAGAGATCTGCAAGGCTGGACGTCAGAATATCTCAGTGTGGTGAAAGAGGGACGACAACTCTTCACCAGTCCTACTCTTGGCACCAATGGAGTGGCTTGTGCGCAATGCCATCCAAATGCGGCAAACACCCACCCTGAGACCTACCCTAAGTTCCAAAAACAGTTAGGCAAGGTGATCACAATTGCTGACATGGTCAACTGGTGTATCGCGAATCCTTTAGAGGGAAAACGTCTGGCAGCGGATGGTCGAAAAATGACAGCATTGATCACCTATATAACAGACGAACGACGCGGGGTCGCACTTGATCCGGGTAAACACTAGTCTCTGAACAGACAAAGGACTAAAAGCAAGATCTCTCTGGAAAAAGTGCAGGGTTTAGAAGCGCCTTTAAAAGTCTCTTTTGCTTTTTAGCGGAACTGTGTTATACTTCGCGTCCAAATTTTAAAAAGAAAGTAGGTGATGTGAATGCCTGGTATTACACTACGCTCGGACGATAACTTCGACGCAGCATACCGTCGTTTCAAAAAGCAAACTGACCGTAACTTAATCGTTACTGAAGCGCGCGCCCGCCGTTTCCACGAAACAGCGACAGAGAAACGCAAAAAGGATAAGATCAGTGCTCGTAAGAAGATGCTTAAACGTCTTTTCATGATGCGCCGATACGAATCACGCCTCTAAGAGAACGCCTTCGGGCTTCTCTTAACCTCTCACTTTCCTAAAGTTCTGTTTATGATACACCCAAAAAAAATACTTTTTATAGATGATGATAATTTTCAAACCGAAACTCGTGCGCAACTTTTAACCGACACCCGTCAACATGTGGTGGTTGTGGTAGACTCGTTTGAAGAGGTTGAAATACTGTATCAAAAAGATAAATTCGACATCGTCATCATCGATTTTGCCCGTGACTTCGGTCTGAAAAGCCTGCGTTATATTGATAGTATCGACAAGACGCAAAAGATGATCACGATCTCAGAAAATGAAGAGTATAGTGATCAAAAAGGGTGTGAACATTGTTCAGTGCATCATATGCGCCGTCGGCTGATCCCTCCTTTTTCATTTCCTGACTTAGTGCATCTTGTTGAGAACTTTGAATTTTCAATGTGTACACATAAAAACGATTTTTCGCTTTAGCTTTTTAAACGTACTTTCCATCACCCCATAAGTCATTCTTAGATAAAATATCGCAATTAAAATGCGAAGGTTTTTCATGCTATTTTCAGCTCCACTCAAAAGTAATTCAAAACGTGTACTCCTGCTCGGTTCTGGTGAACTCGGTAAAGAGGTTGCCATTGAAGCACAGCGCCTTGGTCTTGAGGTTATTGCTGTTGACCGTTATGAGGGTGCTCCTGCCCACTCTGTTGCGCACCGTTCTCATGTTGTTAACATGCAAGATGAAGATGCGATCTTAGAGATCATTCGTCGTGAAAAACCGGACTATATTCTTCCGGAGATCGAAGCGATCAGTATTTCGGCACTTTTCAAAGCAGAGGCTGAAGGTTTTAACGTTATTCCTAATGCAGATGCGGTCTCAAAAACGATGAACCGTAAAAACATCCGTACCTTTGCGGCAGAAGAGCTTGGACTTAAAACCGGAGCGTACCGTTTTGTCACGACCCTAGAGGGTATGCGTGAAGCGGGTGAAGCCCTGGGTTACCCTTGTGTTGTCAAGCCGGTAATGAGCTCATCTGGTCATGGTCAGTCGGTTATGCGTTCTGCAGATGACCTTGAGAACTCTTGGGAGATGGCAAAAGAGGCGCGTGGCGATGCGAGTGAGCTGATCGTTGAAGCCTTTGTAAACTTTGATTATGAGATCACGATGTTGACGGCTCGTAACGGCAGAGAGACAGTTTATTGTGAGCCTATCGGTCACGAACAGCGTGACGGTGACTATGTCTTCTCATGGCAGCCGATGCGTATGAGTGAGGTTGCGAAACAAAAAGCTGAAGATATGGCTAAAACAATCACGGATGGTCTTGGCGGTCAAGGTCTTTTCGGTGTTGAGCTGTTTGTTGAAGGCGATGAGGTCTATTTCTCAGAAGTCAGTCCACGTCCACACGACACCGGTATGGTCACACTGATCACGCAGTCACAGAGTGAATTCGCTCTTCACCTCCGTGCGGTACTTGGTCTGCCTCTTGGTTTCACTTTTTACGGCGAAGGGGCATCTGCAGCCTTTAAATCTGAGAATGATTCATGTGCACCGGTTATTGAGGTCGATGATGCACTCTTTACTAACAACTCGTTTGTCCGTGTTTTCGGTAAACCGGAAGC
>JBATWM010000128.1:0-10167 GCA_049672605.1 Sulfurimonadaceae bacterium | reverse complement strand
AAGCGTGAAGCGTGAAGCGTGAAGCGTGAAGCGTGAAGCGTGAAGCGTGAAGCGTGAAGCGTGAAGCGTGAAGCGTGAAGCGTGAAGCGTGAAGCGTGAAGCGTGAAGCGTGAAGCGTGAAGCGATTATAAAAAGATGGCAAAGCTCATCTAAATTAAACCTGAACTTTATAGAAATATCAACTTGTGGATTCCCGTCTGCACGGGAATGACGACATCATATACTAATCAGGTAAAAGTTATAGATTTGGTGCAGGTTGTGTTTAACTCAGACCAATAGCGCACTTGTATGCGTGGAGAGTCTGTGTTGGACGCAAGATGCGCCGAAGCTACAACTTTTACTCGTTGCGAAGGACTGTTAGGACATCAACCTCGCTTGCTTTTTTCGCCGGATACCACGCCGAAAGCAAGACGATCACAAATGCACCACCCAAGATCGAAAAAAAGTCTATTAAACTAAGGTCTAACGCTAATTTCGATGTTGGATAGACATCTTCAGGCAGCGAAACAATATCAAAGGTACTGAGTACCCATAGTCCACTCAAGCCTAACATTGCGCCAGTGAAGATACCACCAATCCCAATTACGATACCCAAGAATAGAAAGACACGACGGATCTCTCTTGCTGACGCACCTAGTGAGAGCAAAAGAGCGATCTCACTACGACGGTTCATCACTGTCATCAAAAGCGATGAGATGATGTTAATAGCCGCTATAAGAATGATCAACATCAAAACAATAAAGAGAGAGCGCTTCTCAAGCTCCAAGGCAGCAAAGAAGTTCATATTATCTTGCCACCACCCTTTAATTGTCGCCCCTATCGGTAACGCCTCTCTAATGGTCTCTATGATCTCTTGTGGATTCTCAGTATAGATATGGATACCGTCGTATTGATTAGATGGCAGATGCATAATGCGTTGCAAAGACTCCATTGTTGTGTAGGCATATGCCTTATCATAAGCACTAAGCCCAGAGTCAAAGATACCTTTGATCTTAAAGCGTTTTAGTTTTGGTGTGACGGCTAAACCGCCCGGGTCCATCTCGGTAAAGATATAGATGAGTTTGTCATCTATATAAAGATCAAACTCATTTTTAAGCGACTTGCCAATCACCACTTCAAATTTGGAGGGTTCCTCGTCCCCAAGGGCCTCTTTCAAAACACTATTGACCTTTTTTTCATGTTTAAAGTCAACACCAAATAGGTATCCGCCTTCTAAGACACTTCCGCTGCGTGCGATCACAGATGAAGTGACGTATGGGCTCATTGCAAGATCAGGAAATTTTTGTTCTAGGTCAAGCAGAAGGTCTTCATTGACTGAGCCGTAAAAACGCGGATAGATCGTAAGTGGATAGTTCATTACCGTCAGTTTTTTTCTAAACTCATTATCAAAGCCGTTCATCAAAGCCATGGCGATAACAAGCACCATCACACCGATAGCAATACCGCTAAAGGCTAAAAGCGCGGAGAGAAAGATAAAGGGCTGATCCTTGTCAAAGCGCAAAAAACGTTTGACAAGATACGGAACGATAGATTGTTTAGTCATTAGGCAGTTGCGAAAGCACCTTTTTTAGGGCCGCTTTGACCACAACAGTTTTTGTATTTTTTACCTGAACCACACGGACAAGGGTCGTTACGAGCTACTTTTTTATCAAGGACAATAGGTTCTTCACTATCTTGATGATTAAATTTCATACTCATCTCTAGCTGTTTTTGTGCGATCTCTTGTTGACGAGCAAGCTCTGCTGCCTCTTCTTCCGGGTCATTCATCGTAAATTGAATGATCTGAAGTGTTTTGATCGTCTCATACTTGATCACTTCAACCAGTTCAGTAAAGAGGTTGAAACTCTCTTTTTTATACTCTACCAAGGGATCTTTTTGGTTATATGCACGAAGGCGAATACCCGTTTTCATACTGTCCATCTGATAAAGGTGGTCTCTCCATGATCTGTCTAAGGTCTTGAGATAGATCTCACGCTCAATAGCACGCTGTACATCTTCCGGTACTTGTTCCATCTTCGTCTCATAATCGGCTTTAAGCTGCTCATCGACGTTCTCTAGCAGTTCATCATACTCTTTAGCTTCTAAGGCGATAAGATCAAGGTCGAAGTTACACTCCTCTTTGATGCTAAGCAGTAAACGCTCAAGATCAAAATCTTCACGTGTGCCACCATCAAAGATACCAACACGGTTGAGCATCATCTCCGTGTACTGGCTTCGAATAGTTTCAACTTTGGTTTTAATATCGAATTCATCATCCAAAAGCTCATTTCTGAACTTATAGACGATCTTGCGCTGTTCGTTAGCGACATCATCATATTCAACAATGTTTTTACGCCCTTCATAATGGAGGTTTTCGACTTTTTTCTGCGCTTTTTCAACCGCACGTGTCACCATCTTGGACTCGATGTACTCGCCATCTTCAACACCAAGACGCTCCATGATACTCTTAATACGGTCACTCCCGAAGATACGAAGAAGGCTGTCTTCTAAAGAGAGGTAAAAACGTGAACTTCCCGCATCGCCCTGACGACCGGCACGACCACGAAGCTGGTTGTCGATACGGCGATTTTCATGACGCTCCGTACCGATAATGCAGAGACCGCCCAGCTCTTTGATCTCATTAGAGATCTTAATGTCGACCCCACGGCCTGCCATGTTGGTTGCGATGGTCACAGCGCCTTTGGCACCGGCATTTTTAATGATCTCACCCTCTTGCTCATGGTTTTTTGCATTAAGTACCGTGTGTGCGATCTTCTCTTTTTTCAAAACAGTGTGTAAAAGCTCTGACTTTTCAATAGAAGCCGTTCCGACAAGTACCGGACGCCCTACTTTTGCAAGTTCTTTAATCTCAGTCACAACCGCGTCAAACTTCTCTGTTTCGGTTTTATAGATAAGGTCATTTTGATCATTACGCGTAACGGGTACATTCGTTGGGATAGAGACAACATCAAGGCTATAGATCTGTCCGAACTCTGTCGCTTCTGTCTGCGCCGTACCTGTCATGCCCGCAAGTTTGTCATACATTCTAAAGTAGTTTTGAAAGGTAATGTCAGCAAGTGTCTGTGTCTCTTCTTTGACAACAACACCCTCTTTTGACTCCAGTGCCTGGTGAAGACCCTCAGAGAAACGGCGTCCTTCACTCAAACGTCCCGTGAACTCATCAACGATAAGCACTTCGCCGTCTTTAAGCACGTAGTCTACATCTTTAACAAAAAGGTAGTTCGCTTTGAGTGCCTGATCCATATGGTGTGAAAGCCCTGCGTTTTCGATTGCATAAAGGTTATCAACACCAAAAAGCCCCTCGGCCTTAGAGATACCCTCTTCTGTTGTCAAAACAACCTTATCTTTCTCGTCAACCGTAAAGTCAACATCTTTTTCCATTTTCAAAGCGACATCATTAGCACGGTCATAATTCTCAAGTGTTCGTTCAACCGGTCCAGAGATAATAAGCGGTGTACGCGCTTCATCAATAAGAATCGAATCCACTTCATCCACGATAACAAAGTGATGACCACGCTGTGCCATCTGCTCTTTATTGAAGTTCATGTTGTCACGAAGGTAGTCAAAACCAAACTCGTTGTTCGTACCATAAGTAATATCAGCTTGATAACCCGCGATCTTTTGCGCATTGTCATTCGTCTTCTCTAAGATCGTACCGACAGTAAGGCCTAAAAAGTTATAAAGAGGCTCTAGCTCTTCAGCGTCACGTGAGGCAAGGTAGTCATTTACAGTAACAACATGTACACCCTTGCCTACAATAGCATTTAAGACAACAGCAAGTGTCGCAACAAGGGTCTTACCCTCACCTGTCTTCATCTCAGCAATACGGCCTTCATGAAGTACCATACCGCCGATGAGCTGCACATCATAATGACGCATCTCAAGAGTACGTTTACTCGCCTCACGCGTCATTGCGAAAGAGTCAACCAGGACATCATCTAAACTCTTTTGTTCAGAGAGCACCTCTTGTTTGATCGCCTCGAAAGCCGCTTTAAGTTCATCATCACTCAGCGCTTCGAACTTCTCTTCTAAGCTGTTAATCTGATTGACACGTTTTATATATTTTTTAAGTTCCCGGTCATTTTTAGTGCCGAAGATCTTTCCAAAAGTAGTTTGAATCATGGTCTATTTATATCCATTATTTGTAAGTTAAGGGGATTATAGCCCAGCAATACTATACTTTTTATGAAACCCCGCAGCAAGGCGAAAAAGAGAGCATAATATCATATAATATAAATCCTAACTGTTACCACTTTATGGTTATAATACAAACCATAAAAACAGAAGGAACTCGATGCGTATTATCTTTGTAGCCCTATTCATTCTCTCACCCCTATTTGCTATAAGTGAAAAGACTGATACTATGAAGGCTGAATTTATACAGACTATTACCGATGATAAAAACAGTACTATTACCTACAAGGGCAGTATGTTGGCAAAACGCCCTAATATGGCCATGTGGCATTACAAAGAGCCTATTGAAAAGACGGTCTTTATCACGGCCGCCAATGTCACCATCATCGAGCCAGAACTCGAACAGGCTATCATAAAACAATTAGGCAACAGCATCGATATTCTTGCCATCTTGGCATCAGCAAAAAGAGATAGTAAAAACAGTTACATCGCCTTTTACAACAATAAAGAGTACCATATTGCCATTCAGGGTGATATGATCAAAGCTATCAGCTACACCGATGCCTTTGACAACGTCGTTAAAATTGTTTTTACTGCGCAGCAGATCAACAAGACTATCAATGACAGCCGTTTCGAAGCTGACATACCTGCTGACTTCGACATCATTAAAGACTAAGTTCACCTGCTCATTCATCGTACATCTCTGAGGTTTGAATGGGCTTTGAGCCTTTTAGATTGCCTCTCAAGCTTTAAAGAGACCACTGCACAATAGCTTTCTGAATCCATTATCATAATTTTTTCGAATAATTCACCGCTGCCAAACAATTCATTTTGAATTTTAAGAGATAGAGATAATTTTTTGATGTATAATCATTAACAAGTACAGAACTTAAGATAGGTTTCTAATGAAAAATAATGAACATAAAGAGCTAAATCAAGCTGTTGAGAACTTCTCATTGACACTTCAAAAACGTGTTGACTATGATCGGTTGACTTTTTTATATATGTCTTTGCCTTTCATCTTAACCGGTCATCTGCTTGGTTCCTTTCTTTTTAGTGCCTTGCAGTATCAAGTGGTCGACACCTACTCTATTGTTATCTGGCTAGCCTTGAGTATCTTTGTCATCTTATGGCGCTGGTACCATTTTATGCAGTTTAAAAATGTAAACGAGGCTACAAAGCTCAAAGAGTCTACAATATGGTTGCACCACTACTATATCGATGTTATCATGAGCGGTGTTGTTTGGGGATGGAGTGCCCTGCTTCTGTTCCCGACAGACAACTACATGGGACAGATCATCGTTATGGTCTTTATATTTGCCGTCAGTTTTGCAACTATCAGTTCACTCTCTTCAAAACTTATGCTTCTACTCTTATACTTAGTAGTGACATTTTCTCCACTTGTCGCGAGACTTGTAATTTTAGACGAGACTTACTCCTTTACAGCATTGATCATTGTACTTGCTCTGGTTGCTCTGCTGATCTTTATTGCTGAATTTTTTGGTGCCATCATCAACAACTCTCTCTCAAACCATCAAAATTTTGTGCAGGCTAAACATGAAAACGACACCCTCAAAGAACGCTTTTTTTCTCTCTTTGAACGTGCGCCTGTAGGTATTTTCTATTATAATGAAGATCTGAAGATCATAGATTCAAATGAACGCTTTATTCAACTTCACGATATGGACAAGCTGACACTAATGCATCAAGACCTCCACCAGATTAAAAACCAAGAGGCACTCAACCAATTTAAGACTGTGTTCGATAACAATTCCGGCTACTACCGTGGTGTATTCACCCCGATAAAATCAGAAAAACAGCTCTTTGTTGAGTTAAGTACCGTCCCATTGATAGACAACGCCAATAATGTAACAGGTGGTATATGTATACTCGAAGACATAACAGCAGAGGTTGATGCCAAAGAGGAGATCCTTCGTCGAGTCTACTATGATATTTTGACTAACATACCAAATAGAACACTCTTTATGGATCGTTTGGAACGAGCCATTTTTAACTCAAAAAACAACAACGGCAAAGGGGCTGTTATCTATATTGACATTGATAACTTCAAATCCTTTAACGACACATTAGGACACCACAATGGCGATGTCTTGTTACAACAGATAGCTAATAGAATCGGTAAATTGGGAAGAGAAGAGAACATGGTTGCCAGACTCAGTGGTGATGACTTTGTCATACTGATCACAGGACTTCCTCCTCAAAATGAACAAGCAAAAGAGAGTGCGATGCTGATCGCCAAGAGTTATAAAGACCAATTCCTTCAGCCTTTTATAATGAACAACCAAGAGTATCATGTCAATACAAGTATGGGGGTATCATTTTTTCCAAATATCAATGAATCGCCTTATGATGTACTCAAACGCGCAGAAACAGCGATGTACCATGCCAAAAAACAGGGAAGAAACCGTATTGAATTTCATCAAAAAGATATGGATGAAGAGATCTCAGTTATATTGGATGTTGAAAATAGACTGCGTGCAGCCATTAAACACAATGAGTTTGAACTGTTTTACCAGCCTCAAGTCGACATCTCAACTAACACCATCGTGTCTGCCGAAGCACTGATCCGTTGGAAACAAAAAGATGGCAGCTATATTATGCCGGGGCAATTTATCCCTATTGCAGAGGCCAGTGGACTGATCTTACCGATGAGTGCATGGATCATAGAAACGGCCATCAAACAGATGATCACATGGAAAGAACAAGACAATCCCCTTAAGATTGATAGAGTTGCCATCAACATCAGTGCCATTCACTTTGGTCAGGTAGACTTCGTAGAGCAGATCAAAACCATTCTCAACAAACACGCAATCGACCCAAAACAGATAGAACTTGAACTGACTGAAAGCATTGCTCTGGTTAACATCGAAGAGACGATCCAAAAGATCGAAGAGCTCAAAGAGATCGGTATCTCGTTTGCTCTTGATGACTTTGGTACAGGCTATTCGTCACTTGCCTATCTGAAACGTCTTCCTATTGACTACCTCAAGATCGACCAATCTTTTATTAAAAACATGATGGTCGACAGTGAGGACAAACTGATTACGGACACTATCGTCTCCGTTGCACAATCGTTTAAACTCAAAGTCATTGCAGAAGGGGTTGAAGATAAAGAACAGCTAGAACACCTAAAATCTATCGAGTGTGACATCTATCAAGGTTATCTGCGCAACAGACCTGTTTCTGCAGAAGATTTCGAGACCATGGTCAGGGATTTGGACTAGACACTTGAGCAACAACTAAATATCCAAGCAAAGCCACTTAGTTACTGCAGAGGGTTTGTCAAAATTTGTACTCTTTTTTGCTAATAGATATAGAGACCTCTGACCAAACAATATGATCACAACGATAAGAGATGTTTATTCTTCTCTCGCTTACTTAAAACGCCTCCCAATTGACTATGTCAAAATCGTTCAATCCTTTATCTTCGATATGATGACAGACGATGAGGAGAAGAGGCTTACCGATACAATTGTATCGGTAGCGCAGCAGTTTAGACTTAAGGCAGTAGCAGAAGGTGTAGAGAGTATGAGACAGCTTAAACACCTTGAAACTATAGGATGTGATGTTTACCAGGGGTTTTTACGCAGTAAACCTCTCTCTGCTAAAGTGTTTGAAACACTTGTCATCGCAAAAAACTAACTATCTGTAAAATTTTCTCTGTTGAGACTTAACAGGAGAAAACTATTTCATCTCTTCATTTTGATACGCAATTCGAATATTTATACATATCAGTCTAATTATCTTAATGATGACCCCTATTTAAATAAACTCTTATACCTTTTAGATATTATTCCAACTTATTTTAGTTAACATTCCAGGTTATAAGAGGAGCTTATTTGAACCGTTGGGGCCGAAGAGGACATGGACCTTCCCCTTTTTGATCGTAAGATCGACCCCTCTGATGATCTCTCTGTCACCGACGGTGACATGTAGACCTGTCACATCCAATATGTTTCTGTCCATTCCTATAACCCGTTGATAGTCTGCCTCTATTATACCTTAACCGATCATGCAGGAGATTGTCCGAGGAAACGGATATCGAGCAGAAGCAGAACCTCAGACCTAAGCGCGGGTGACTCTTTCGCCATCCTCAGCGTAACGTCCATCCAATGAACAGTTTTTATATGCAAATGACTAAAAATGGTAACCTAATCCAAAAGAGGTATATAAGCCATCTGCATTTACCTCTCTCCACTCTGGATAGATTGCAGTGGAAGTTACACCGTCTTCTTGCATCTGCTTATATTTGTACTCAAATCCAAACGCATAATTCAGGTCTAGAAATATGAAAAGGTCTCTCCCCACCGAGCCTCCGATCCCCACGTGGTAGCCCATCGTATCATCATAGGTTACAACCGTATCAACAGTATCGGAGGAACGTGTCAATTCCGTAGAGAAATGGTACTCTACAGCCCCGCTGATGTGGGCTTCACCAAATGGGGATCGGTAAAAATGATACAGCAGTGCCGCTGATACAAAATCACTACTGAAATACCCTTCGCGATACCCAGGCTCAGATGTATCACACATAAAACAGTTTGATGTCCCGTAGGATTCGCCCCCATAAGCAACTTCTGCGCTAAATGCCTTGTTGATCTGGTAGCCTAGATCAAGTGACAGTCCTGCACCGTCTTCGGGTTCAATACTGATAGGTTCACCGGTCTCATACGTCATATGAAGAGGCAAAGTCTCACCTCTTCCAGGAAGCATAATACTCAGCTTGACATAATAAGGAGAATCATGGACCCACTCTGTTTTCCATGTCGGGTCTTTGAGACGATTGTCGACATTCTTATGTATCTGTTTCTCAAAGTCACCATAAAATTTGGGCTCCTGAGAAGCTACTTCCAGTTGTGTCTCTTTAGCGCTCGAGACAGATTCGACAAATAGCTGTATACGATCTGAAGATCCTTCGAATGTAGATACTTCGATAAAACCGGCATTCTTTTCCTTTTTTTCGATCTTCATCCCAAATTCATCCACAACCTTCAGCGTATTGTTCCAGACTGCTTCCTGTGAAGCGTTATACGTTTTGGTAGTACCGCTCCCCTTCATGCTTCCTACCTCGCTTTGCGAAGGACGCGAAACACACCCTGACAGAAGTAACAGGCAGAAGAAGAGGCATAATCGGAGAAACAGCATTAAAACCTCCTTTTCTATTTACAGAAGACACATTCTCTCTGAATAACGACAGCATGTGTTTGATCGGCTATAATTGGATTATCTCTTAAAGCTTATAAACTAAATATTAAGAACACTTATATGCCCAATATCTTTTTCTACACGCTCGATGACGTTCCGACTCACTTTGATGCTATCGGGAGCGGTGAAATTGATACAAAAAGACACCAAATCCCGTTATAAACCCCAGCCAAAAGAGGTAGAAGGGAAAATAGCTTGGAACGCTCTTAGTAATAACGGCATATCCAGGTATCAAGAAAGAGCTTATAATGACACTGCCTGCAATAAGCTCAAGCCAAATAAATCTTCTATCAAAATATAAAAAACTCCCTTCTGCATTACGCAGTAAAATACCAATACCGGCATAAATGAGCCCTATAGAGACAACAACAGGTGCCCATACCGGTCCGACCCAAGGTAGAGGGATTAAGAAGAGGATATCCCAGCTGCCAAGCCCCTCCGGCCAGTCCAGTACTATTTCCAAAAATAGATAATAAAAGATGTCCCAGATTCCAAAAAGTACAACAAAGGCCGCCATCTTACTCTGTAACACACGGTAAGCCAGGCTTGCTGTCGCCCACATGATGATTAATGTCGCCAGCTCTCTAAACAGTTCAACAGCAACCATACGGGTTTCAGCAATAACAACAGGAAAAGCAAAACCCTCCGGATAGTAGATCTCTCGGAGATAGACCACCACCGAAGCTTCAATATAGGCAAAGGCGACACCCCATACCATCAGCCAAAACAGCTGTTTTTTTATGCTCATCATCTCCTCACTTTCAAGTTAGACTCATTTTATGTTTTATACAACCTGTAAAAAGTTTA
>JBATWM010000127.1:0-4685 GCA_049672605.1 Sulfurimonadaceae bacterium | reverse complement strand
ACTCGACAATAATGTGACCTCAAGCCTCGACACCAACGCTTCTCTCGAGGCCTTCAACGACAAAGGTCTTCTGACCCTGAATGCCCATGTCGACAACAAAGCTATGCATCTGAAGCTCTACGACAGTCAATACGACATAAGAACCGGAGAGTTCAATCTCTCCAGTCATCTCAAAAGCAAACTTACCTTCAGACCACTTGATATCAGTGCTGATGGTCATTATAAAAGAGACCGTCTTGTAGTCGACAGTGCTGATCTTCATACAACACATGCAGTACTCAAGCTCAATGACCTGCACTACTCGTTTAGTGATCAGAACCTATCTGCAAGCTACAAACTATCGTTAAAACCGTATCCAAACGCACCCTATCATGGCACAGCAGATATCTATGGCAGCGTGATCACCAAACCTGCACTTTACGCTACCTTGAAAAGTCACACATTGGACGGTGAGCTTGATGCCTACATCAGTGATAAACATCTTAGTATCAAAGCAAAAGATCTCTCAATTCCTAAGCTGATCGCTTTTAGCGGTCAACACCTGCCGATCACGCAAGGCAGGCTCAATGCAACGGTATCGGTCAGCTCCCCTTCACTGCTGGAGGGTAATGTCTCAACTATGACTGGTTACAGCGACATCAAAGTGAATGACATGCTGCTTGAGGGTGTAGCAATCGATGATTCACTAAAGACTTTACGAGAGTCACAAGACCTCAATCTCTTTCAAGGTAGCTTCTCCGAACTGCCGGTTGTCCGCTCAATTAAAAACATTCCATCCGACTTGAGAGGCAAAGATATAAGCAGCACACACTTCAGAGAGATGCGTTTTTTAACGGACATCAATAACTCTATCATCCATTGTAAAGATTGTGCGCTAGCGACCGATGAGAACCTGATAGCGATTCAAGGCGATATCAACCTTAGTTCACAGACATTTAATGAATTTTATGTCGGCCTACTATTCCCAACAAACTGTGCTTATTTTATTCAACAAGTCGAAGGTAACCTGAGTGAACCTCAGGTGCAATTAGCTGCAGCAGGTTTTCATGTTATCACCGGGGCATCTAAATCTATCATTGGAAATTTGGGCAGTGCCCTTGACCTAGGAGCCGACATTGTTAAGGGAACCGGTTCTGTTGTTGGCGGTGCAGTAAGTTATGTGCCTGTTGTTGGAGAGAGTACCGATAAAGCACTGACCCGTGTGACCGATGCGCCTAAAGACATTACCGCTAAAACGACAGAGTGCACACCGTTTTACAACGGTACGGTAAAACATCCTAAACAAGTGCATCAAAGCAGATTTCAAAAGGAAATAGAGAAGATAGAAAAGAAAAAATCAGAGAGAAGATAAAACACTAAAGTGTAATGCAGGAAGACACTAAATGTCGAGTCGTAAAAAGTCTCAAGAGAAGAAGAAAAAGGCACAGCCAGAGTAGCCTAGTAAAACTTAGAGGCCTCCACCTTTTATCTTACCACCCTCTTTGCCCACCAAGTTATCCATAATCAATAATTTCGGTTGCCAGTTGCTTTTGATACAGTGATCTCTTCGCTCAGTAGTCGTTGCTAGTTCATGCTTAATCACTGTATTGTTTTGATCAAGACTATCCTCTATAGCAGTCAATGCTTTGTCATCAAAGCCGTATATCAGTTTCAGCGACTTTTTTGATGCTGTTAATGCCAAGAGGTTAACCATCATCTTATCTTTATCTCTGAGCGTCACACGATAGAGAGTAAGGTTTCCATAGCTTTTGAGCTTTTCAACTCTATAGGCATTAAAGATAAGATCGATAGATCGTTTATACGCATAGTTAAACCGGTAACCGCCAGCTGTTCTAATATCTTCATAAACAATACAGCGGGTATCATTAACTGCAATAATATTTTGATCGACATAAACTGAACTCATGTTGATTTTTCTAGTCTCTATGACAGGAGTCTTAACCTCTACAGTCGTTTTACCATTAGAGATGACCAGTTGATTATCGTCTTTCATCTGTATCTTTGAATTGGAGCACCCGGAAACGATCAAAAGGGTTATTGCGGTTAAAAAGTAGATGAACACTTGCATCTGTATCTCCTCTAAAAAATGAACATCTGTTATTTTAGCGTATATCTATTTTCTCATTTTGTTCACCTCATTTTTACGTCCATAGAACAAGGTCGAAAGGTACAATTTATAGATTCAAGAAGCCTCATTAAAGCCCTACTTTTAGGGACTCAACAATATGAACAAGTGTTCACTAGGTAGAGCTGTATTCAGTAGCTATATGAACACTTGTTCACCTGCTATTAAGCATAAGTTAACAACTGTTCATATATAGTTATACGACATATTAACAACTGTTCACCTGAGGAAAACATGCAAGAAAACGGTAGTGGTAAAAGTACTAAAGATCTTATATTAAAAGCGAGTATGGAGCTCTTCTCTGAGTACGGCTACAAGGCTGCATCTGTCCGTAAGATCGCAGCTAAAGTAGGCATACGAGAAAGTGCTCTCTATAACCACTTTACCAACAAAGAAGAGATCTTTAAAGCCGTTGCCGCTACCCTATTCTCTACACCTACGTCAGCCGCACAGAGCGAGAAAAGCATTGCTGAGCGTGCTAAAGAGGGCAAGAAGTTCCTCTTCTCTTTTATCGTAGGCTATAAGCTGATGACCTTTGATGCCAAGAACGAGCGTCTCTTTCGTATCTTGATGATCGAACTGCTGCAAAACAAGACGATCAGGGAGAGTTTTAAAAGCGAATTCCACAACAACAACATCAAAATGCTCTCTGAGGCCTTCTTTGTGATGATGCAAGAGGACCTCATACGCTCAGGTGACCCTAAATTGATGGCTAACGAGTTCCTGAGCCCTCTTTTCTACCTCAGGCTACACGTAACCCTACTTCGCATAGATAATGAGCCTACAGCGTCTCTCTCGACCCAATTTGAGAAACATTTGGACTTCTTCTGGGAATCAGTGGCTATTTAGTCCGCCCCTATGCGACCTTCTCTCTTAATCTCTATAGTTTTAGTACTGCTCACATTAACAGCTTGCGACAGACCAATACAGCCACCGCTTACCGTGTCTACAGTCGATCTAAACCGCTACAGTGGCGCATGGAACGAGCTTGCACGTTATGAGAACCATACAGAAGCCGGATGTGTCGGTGCTGCAGCTTTCTATGCGCTCGACGGCAAGGGTCTCAGTGTAAAAAACAGCTGCTATGACGGTAGCGGGCGTTTGAAGTCTCAAGCCAAAGGTACGATGATAGCCGTTAAAGGAAGTAACAACACCAAGTTCAAGATCAGCTTCTCATGGCCTTTTCAAGGGGATTACTGGGTTTTGATGCTTGCAGATGATTACCGCTACAGTGTTGTAAGCGATCCAGACAGAGAATATCTATGGATCCTCTCACGAAACACGGTGCTCAGCCCTGCTGACAGAGAGACTATACTCTCTACCATCACAACACTCGGATTTAATCCGGGAAAGCTCTATTGGACTGGGTTTAAGGCGATGTGTAATGTGGAGTCGGAATTAAAAAAGTAGTTTTAGGATAAAAAGTTGTTTTTTTATCTTAAATTATATTAATATCATAAAATATGATACCTAATTTAGGCCATCTGTAGTTTAATTAAATTGTTATGATTACTTGCACTATTTGTTAAATATTCATATTAATATTATATATTCAACCTTATAATTCACTCAGAAGCTTGATTAAAAAATGTACTTGCAAGTAGTTTTTGATAGAGTCAACTTTTTTTCAACTATGTATTCCCTCTTCACTTAAACTGTGATTGTCCGAACTTTTTCTCTCTGTCGCGTCAGAGAGATAGTTTTCGAGAAAAAGAGAGAGACGCTGTTGTTGTGACATTGATAGTCAATCTCTAAAGCAGCTATCTTTTTAACCTACGAAACTTATTCGATTCCAGTAATCACTGTCTAGAGAATTATCAGATACTTTTAGTCAGTTAGAATTGTCTTAATACCCCTGCTAATGCGTCTGAAGATTAATTTTGGCAGTAGTGCCAAAATGCCTGGGCTTTTGAATTTAAAGTTCCAGCAGTAACTGTATCCGAAGGCAATTGCACTTTCTTCTTTACCGTTAGCTTTCTGCTTTGTGCACGCAAAGAAGAAAACTGACATAACCTCTATTCAAAGACATTCAAAAAAAGTTGAGAAATAAAAAAATAATAGATTCCAGATCAAGCCCATAATGACAGGTATAATTCATAATTAAATACTCAAATTACACATATACAGGACAATATTTATATAAAAAAACAAATTTATTGAAGTGCTCACTTTAGGGTTTTACTAATTAATATGAATAGATTTTGTGAAGAATATTTGAAGGCTTTTCAACTTATTGTAGTAGGTACAACAATAAGCCGGGTTTTGTTAATGTGGCAATTAATCTACTCTGTATATTACTATACAGCTCTAGCGAAACAATAGCAATGTAAGACGCTAACCATCTGTTTCTTGCTGCCAGGTTGGGTTTACATAGCTTCCAAGATTACTCAAGGAACTGGTGGGCTCTTACCCCGCCGTTTCACCCTTACCTCTTACGAGGCGGTCTACTCTCTGTTGCACTATCCCTCGACTTGCGCCGGCCATCCGTTAGATGGAACCCTGTCTTACAGCAGCCCGGACTTTCCTCTTGATACTAAGATCAAGCAACCACGTGTTGTAC
>JBATWM010000126.1:0-14419 GCA_049672605.1 Sulfurimonadaceae bacterium | reverse complement strand
CCCGGGTTCTCTTCTTTCAACGCACTCTCAAAATCACTTATCTTCATCAAGAGTGTTTCATCCACTTCTTCATATGGCAAAGAGACTGTTATGACGTCTCTATCAACATTGTTGGCAAACATCTGCTGCTGTGCAAAAAACAGTTGATATGCGCCGATCAGCATTATAAAAGTAGAAACAGCGAGAAAGAGTTTCAAAAATGTCTTATTATAGTGGATCTCTTTATTTGCAAAGACATAACAGTAGCGGGCGAACTCTACCCTCGGGTGCTGAACTTTAAAATAACTGACCAGTGCCGGAAGAAGAGTCAAGTTTAACAAGTAAGCAAAAAGCGATGCCAAGATAACACTCAGACTGAGTTGCTGCACAATCGCTGAGTCAACAAGAAGCAGTGGTCCCAAACCTATCAATGTTATCAACGAGGTCCAAAATGCCGGGTGTATGTTACGGTTGATCGTCTTTAACATCGCACGTGAGACATCCGCCCGATGTTGTGAAACGTGCCAGCGATAGTAAAAATAGAGATAATCAATAAGTGCTATACTCAAAACGATCAGTGTCATAGCAATATGCACATGATCGTCACCTGTAATCAGAAAGATAAGTGTAAAGGTCGCTACCATCGTTAAAGCAATAACAAAGAGTCCTGCAATCGCGGAGATGTAATTATGAAAGACCAGACGGAAAAAAAGTACAATCGAGGCGATAACAGCAAGGACTGAATAAATGTAATCGTGCAAGTCCGCTTTTACACTCGGTTCAGAGTAGCTGTAAGGAAAAGGCACCTCCACAGCAGAAATGTCGATTCGCTCATTAGAATAGATAAAATATGAGACCTTTGTAAAATCACTGTTCACAAAACTGTCATACTCTCTGCCATAGGCTTTAACAAACTTTTGCAGTTCTTTGGCATCCATATGACCAAGAGGTGTCGCCTTAACCAATGAAGAGTCTTGACTGTCGCCATCACTATAGATCCGATAGGCCCCACATAGCGAATCAACATGACTCACACCGTTGATCGATTCTAATTGAGACTGAAAACGGTTCAATGTCATTTTCACAGTCTCATCAAACTGACCAATATGCAGTTCCAGACGACCAATGTATTTAGTGTCATATGCCTGAGCCTGGGTACGTTGCATCTCTTTGGATTCGTTGAGCCAAAACGAAGAGTCTGAAGAGACAAACTCAGGTCTGTAGAAGAAGAGTGCGAGTAGTGTCACAAAAGCATAGCTGAGGATTATGGCTAAACGGTATTTTTGCACGTAGGTGACATATTTGTTGACTTTTGGCGTGTGGTAATACATATTATTTTTCTCGCTTTTTCTTCGGCTTCTTGACCATTATAATGTAGGGACGTTTATAGACATCGATCTGCTTCGCAACATCTGCAATCGCATTGACTTTTGTTGTGACCGTATTGTTTTTCACCTCTGTTGATGTAACTTTTTTATGTTTAACCATAACATCGAGTAGAGATTCTGTGGGATCTTTGGCGTTATATATAGCCGCAACCACTGTTTCGGAGTGCAACCGAGGCAAGGTATAGAGATAAAAATAGTAGCTATAACGAGAGCGCATCTTTTCACTCTCAGAGATCATCTCTACAAAGTTACGTGAGTGAGGGCACATTGGATCAACAAAAACATGGACCTTGTCTGGTCCATTTCCCATACGCAAGGCACTGCTTTCGATTGTCTTTAACAGAGGCAGGCTTTCTGAAAGGGGGAGCTTTTTATGGGCCATCTCTTCATCCGCCATCATTGGCATCGACATAGCAGCAATGCTAAAGAGAAAAAAGTATAGTAAGCGCATAGGCCAATAATAGCAGTTATTTATTACCAATGCACTACAGAAATGCCTATATTTTCGTCAAATTGCAACAATACTCTGAAGAATAGATTTATTGACTATAATTTGAGTATGAATAAGTCACTTGGAAAATGTCATTTCTGCAGTAACGGGCAAATAGAAGTTCGTAAGACTACAGTTGATGGAAAGAGTATCAAGCTTTATGCCTGTTCTAACGCCCATTGGACATTTGAACACGATATGGCAGAACTGACAAAAGAGTCTAGCTGCTCATTTCGCATCTTTCAAAATGCCCTGCTTCGATGGAATAAAAAGGCAATAGGCGAAAGAGAGGTCCGTACATTGCTTCAAGAGGAGCAGGTGAAGGTTCGACTTTATAGTTCACGTGCAAAAAAAGAGTACTACAAATGGTTGGTTCTGGATGAAGAGTATGGTTGTTCAGTGGTTTGGGATGTTTTTATCGATGCGGATGAGGATGATCAAACGTAAATTTATTGGTCAGAAGACTTTTCGTTTTTCTCACTGTTTTCTAATTTATAAAAATTCAGTATATCTTCTTCGAGAACAAGACGGCAGAACTCAGGTTCTTTGCCCATCGCCTCAAGTTCGATGACCAGTTCAATGATCTCTTGCTTAAGACGGACTTCAGGCGTGACATAACCACAAGCACCCATCTCTTCTCTTATTGACCGATGTCAGAAAGGGCTTTTGTGACTGCCTCTTTTAGTTCTGGTGAGATACGGTCTGCTTTGTCACGGATCCACTTTAAAAAACCAGGATCTTTAGCGGCAACCTCTTCAGGTGTCTCACCACGGTACTTGGCAAATGGTATTGTGATCTTAATCTGAGACTTAGTCTCTTGCATGATCGTCTCCATAGTATGACGAAGGTCCGTGTCAAGATCAAAGGTGTCGATCATGTATTGGAGTGAGTTACGATCATTGAGTGCGATCTCTTCAAAGGTCTTGCCCTTATGCTTGCCAAAGGTCATGATATCGAGCATGATCGGTGCAGAACAGAGTTCTACCATCTCATCATGTTCTTGTTCAGTTAGAAGGTGGTCTAAAAAGAGTTTCAGTACAACAACATCGCCAAGTGCATCATGTGCACGTACTTCTACACCAAGTTCTTGGATAAGTTCCGGCTCTTTTTTATATAGTCCCAACTCATATCGTTTATGCTGTAGACCATGCGGTGTCTGGAGTGGATACTTTTTGCGTAAAATACGGTAGGTATCGATCAGTTGCATCACAGATGTGAAACCCTCTTTTGCCAACATCGCTTCGTCAAACTCAGCGTTTTGAATGACCATGATGTTCTCTGGCACGTTAAGTTCATTTAGACGTGCAAATGCTTTTGTGTCAACACAGACCGGTTTCCCTTCTAACATCTCAGGTGTGATGTTGTGGATAGCCATAGAGTCGAACTTTGTCGGCAGTGGTGCCGTACAAAGATCATCATGCATCTCTAAGATGTTTCCCTCTAGATCAGTCACCAAGTAACTGAGTTGAATAATACGGTCTTCTTCGTCTACCCCTGTTGTCTCTGTGTCTAATATAATATATTTCAAATTTTTCCTTTTAATTATGGGCACCTCTAAAAACCTTAGATGCTCTGACTAAAGTTTCTAGATTTGCCCTGCGACATTGTATCGCTTTTATTCCCAATCTTTAAACTGAGAAGAGGTGTGTTTATCTTTTTTATACTGGCGTTGGTTGACACTTTTTTCGATCTGATTTGCACTATACAAGATAACATTCTTGATCTCATCGATCTCTTCATCAGAATCACGAAAAGCAATAATCTTCTCCACTAACTTTTCAAGATCATTAAACTCACCCTTGTAAAGTGCTATCTTCTCTATGCGATCGAGGTAGCGGCGGTTGTTGTCGACTTTTTTGTCGAACAGCTCTTTTGTCGGTTCATCGACTTTTGTTAGGTAGTTGGTAATACTGCTTGTGAAACGTTCTAAGACACGGATATAACGTAATCTTTTAGTATTATCTTCACGTTTGTTGGAGACTTTTGCCATTTAAAGTAATCTTTATTATCAATTTACATTTTAGTTGTACAATTATAGCAATTTTCCATAAGGTCTAGTATGAAATATGTTTTTGCGTTACTGCTATTAGTATCATCTCTCTTGCATGCAGAGTATAAAAAAGCACCATTTTCAACTGAGTTGATAACACAAAAAGTGCCGATCGTCGATATTAGAACAGCACCGGAATGGGAAGAGACCGGTGTCGTCAAAGGTACCATTGCCATCACTTTTTTCAATGAGCTCGGACAATATGATATTCCGGCATTTTTAAAAGAGTTGAACGCTAAGGTCGATACATCTAAAGAGTTTGCATTGATCTGTCGTACCGGCAGCCGTACGGGGATGGTCGGTACATTTTTGTCAGATAAACTAAAGTACAAGGTTCTTGATATTCAAGGCGGCATCATGGATGCATACAAACTGCACGCGCCGATCGTCCCGTATAAAGGCAACTAGATAACTGCTTTAAAGTTTATCTTCCATCTGCTGATACGTGTTATCTTCGTTTTTGGGATTATTGCACTTGTAGTGTTTTTACTCTGGGCACTGCTCTACTGGTTACTTGTTTAAACCTCAGAAATTTTATATATCAATATTACTTTCGTTTAAAACGGTACTCCATCGCTTCGAGGTGCTCACGTAACTTCGGCTGAATATCCCCTTGAAACTCGAGGAAATCTTCACTGATCGTTCCACCGCAGCCAAGCTTCTTTTTAAGCGTTTTTAGCAAACTTTTTGCCACATCATCCTCTAGAGAAAATGGACCGACCAAGGTCACTACCTTGCCTCGACGTTTCTCTTTATGAAAAACCAATTGGTGCTTGGAAGGTTCCAGGGTCTCAGAAAATGTACTCTTTCGTTTTTCAGAAACGACATTCCAGTCACTATCATCAAAGTCAGCACCTATTTGAAAGTCCAGTTTTTTACCGCGACTCATGTTGACTCACTCACAAGCTCAAAGCGCGGCATGCAGAGTCCGTCGACATTGACACTTTCAGTAAACATGCTTAAAGGACGCACCCACAGACCTCTTTCACCGTACAAAGCACGATAAAGAACCATCTCCTCTTCCGTCTCAGAGTGGCGTACAATATCAATTACCTCGTATTGGTTCCCTTTGTAGTGCTGATAAAGTCCGGGTTTTATTACTGTCTCTGTCATCATAATTCACTTGCTAAAAACAAACGTTATTAACGCGCTCGTTTTACTTTCTGGACAAGTGCACTGACACCCGGTGCATCCAGTTCACCTTTTTGCGCCATCATCATGACCGGGTTTGTGCAGTAGATGTCATTGTCATACACAACAACGATCACCTCATCACCCTCTTGTAAAAATGTCTTCTCGCCATACGGTGTGTAACGTGTTGCACCGATGCTGATCACCACTTTTTCAGGATACCCTGCTTTTTCAATGTACTCGATCAACGGCTCAAGCGGTCCATGGTCGACTTGGCTGTTGATCTGATTGATCATCCAATCGATCAGTTTCTTGTAAAAGAAGCTGTAGCCGCTCAGTTCAACATCTTCACCGTAACGCATCATCATCTCATTGTTACGGACAAAACTGCAAATCCGCCAGTGATCAAGCATACTGCCCTCTTCAAACTTGTCGATATCGATAAGCGTTGAGCTCAGACCTTTACTTGCAGGCCCCCAGTTCTTCTTCTCAGAGATCTTTTTAGCCCCCTCTTTACGAATAGAGCAGTCATTGTATGCACCAAACTGTTTAGGTGTAATGGCCGTTACTTTTCCGTCTCTATACGTGATATCACAGACTAACCCGAGTTCAGGCTCAGCTTGTATGTTCATATCGCCCTCAGGCAAGATGATCGTATCATCGGAGAGCGGGTAGACGCCAAGTTGATTGTCAAATCCGGGAACATAAAAAGGGAACATTCCCTTCGGTCCATTGGGGTCTTCAGTGATCACATCTTTAAAATCTTCAAGCTCACCCGCCTGCTCTAAATGCAGTGCAAAGTTGCCCGCGATACCCAGACCCAGGTAATTTTTATACGTGTCCATTCGATTTTGCCTCAACAAACTCTTCGTATGACCCTCTGAAATCGATATAGCTTCCATCAGCATGAAGTTCGATCACACGTGTAGCGAAAGCGTCTAGTAACTCACGGTCATGAGAGACACAGATAACGTTTCCTGTAAAGTTATAAAGTGCTTCACCCAGTGCGACAATCGCCTCAAGGTCAAGGTGGTTAGAAGGCTCATCGAGAACCAGGAAATTACCGTTTTCAAGCATCATACGAGAGAGAATCATACGGTGTTTTTCACCACCAGAGATCTTCTCTACAGATTTTTCCTGCTGCTCGCCGTTAAAGAGCATACGTCCAAGACAGTTACGGATCTCAGAAACGTCACCTTTGGGATCAAAACCACGCAACCAGTCATAAAGTGTTCCATCACCTGAGATCGTGTCCGCGGCATCTTGAGGGAAGTAAGAGCTCTCAATCGTCGCACCCCACGTCACAGTACCCTCAGTCGGTTTCATCTCTTCCATTATGATCTTACACAGTGTCGTCTTACCCACGCCATTGGCACCGATAAGCGCTACTTTTTCGCCTGGTTCAAATACAAGGCTCATATCTTTCAAAACTTCCAAACCATCATATGCCTGTGATACATTCTCAACGGTAAGTGCTTCATCACCCATCTGACGTTTTGGCTTAAAGACAATACTTGGATCGCGACGTGATGACGGCTTAATATCTTCAATGTTAAGTTTGTCTAGCTGCTTCTGACGTGATGTTGCCTGTTTTGCTTTTGAAGCATTAGCAGAGAAACGACGGACGAATGCTTCAAGGTCCTCTTTCTCTTTGACCTTTTTAGCATTATTTACTTCAAGCTGTTTAGCCATAACCGTTGCTGCGATATACCACTCATCGTAGTTACCAGAAAACTCACGGATCTTTTGGTAATCCACATCAAGAATATTTGTAACAACTGAGTTAAGGAAGTGTCTATCGTGAGAGATAACGACCAGGGTACCTTCGTGACGCTGCAGCTCGTTCTCTAACCAGCCGATAGTCTCAATATCCATGTTGTTGGTAGGCTCATCCAGGAACAGAACGTCTGGTTTTGGGAAAAGAACCTGTGCAAGAAGTACCTTGAACTTGTCCGAGTTTTTGAGTGATGACATCAGGTTGTGGTGCTCATCAGCCGGGATGCCAACGTTACCCAAGATCTTACCGATCTGCGTCTCATATTCGTAGGTCGGGTCCTCTTCAACACTGATCATCTCCAATTCACCAAGGCGCTCATTGACCTTGTCATCTTCGAAGTCACCTGTCATATAGAGCTCTTCTTTCTCTTTGACCGCATCATAAAGACGTTTGTTGCCGTAAAGAACCGCATCCATGATCGTGAAATCTTCAAAAGCAAACTGGTTTTGTCCCAAAACGCCTACTTTAAGACCGCTGCCGATGATCACATCGCCCTCGTACTCTTTGATCTCACCGCTTAAGATCTTTAGAAAAGTTGTTTTACCTGCACCGTTAGCACCGATAAGACCGTAGCGTTTGTGTTGGTCAAGCTTGATGTTGATATCTTCAAATAAGACACGATTACCAAAACGCATCGTCAATTTTTGTGTTCTAACCATAATTTTTCTCTCTCTATGCACCTCTAAACTTTATCAAAGAGGTTGCCATTAATATTTTCGCGATTATAGCTAAAGGGAGGTAATTTTATGGTTAGCTCTGGGTTCGCTTCGTTCTCATCTTCCTAAGGAGGTTAAAAACACCTCTGATTTAGACATTTTTCATGATTTTTTCATCAAATAATGTTATAACTTAAGTAGTAGAAAGGTATGTATGAAAAACTTAGATCCTGTCAAGCTCCCGTTTAAAACTATGGCACATACAGAAAGTCCGATTGACGAACAGATTCAGACGATCATAAATGAACATGTTATCTACACTACGACTGACCTTAAAGGGGTCATCAAGAAGGTCAGTACCGCTTTTTGTGAACGCAGCGGCTATAAAAAAGAGGAGCTGGTGGGCAGGTCACACAGTCTCTTGCGCGCACCCGACACACAAGATGCCGTTTACGATGAGCTTTGGGTGACCATAGAAAATGATGAGATCTGGTCCGGAGAGATACAAAACATCGCAAAAGACGGTCAATCCTACTGGGTCAAATGCATGATCCGTCCTCTTTTTACTGACTCTGGGAAAAAGGTGGGTTACATCGCTCTGCGCGATAACATCACACGGGAAAAAGAGATCGAAGCGTGCTCTTTAATTGATGAAGTCACACAAGTCTACAACCGCAAAAAGATCAACCAGGATATCATGATCGCGATTGAACGGCATGAACGTTACGATACACCTTTTTCACTGGTGATGCTAGACATAGACAACTTCAAAACTTTTAATGACTGTTACAGCCATCTTATCGGCGACGAGATCCTGATACAGATCAGCGCCTTTATTGACTCGCAAACCAGACATTCAGATATTTTTGCCCGTTGGGGCGGTGATGAGTTCATTTTGCTCATTCCTAACATCAACAGTGATCATGCTGTGCAACTTTGTGAAAACCTCCGAAAATCCTTAGCCGGAAAAGTCTGTACAACGCTGCAAAACCGTTTTAATATCGTAGAACGCATCAGTTGTAGTTTCGGTATCACATCCATCCAACCTGGCGACACGATAGACTCGATACTTGGGCGAACAGACAGAGCACTCTACTTAGCAAAAGAGAATGGCCGAAATAGAGTAGAGTTTCTATAAGCTAGCTACGTCCGCAGCATTTTTTATATTTTTTACCGCTGCCACAGGGACAGACTTCATTACGCTCTATTTTTGTGTTGTAAAGCGTGCCTTCATCATAAAACCAATGACTGTTTTCATAAATAAATGTGCTTTTTTCATGCAAAAGGTGAATGCCGCTCTCATCGCGATAATAGGCTTTAAATTCAACAACGTTGTCATAGGCATCAACGAGATCAAGTTTTAGCCACTCTACTTGAGCTATCTGCGCTTTTAGTTGCTCAAGTTCGTTGGGTGCGTGATGCTTGACTAAAGAGGTATTAAAAAGGTACTCAGCCTCGCCAAGAGCAAAAGCGGCATATCGTGAACGCATCAACTCTTCTGGCGTTTGAGCACTCTTCGCTTGATTGTGACAAGGTTGACAACACGCCTTATACTCTCTGTTTGAACCACATGGACAGATCATGATTTACCTTTACTTTGTGTAAGGCTAACACAATGAATATTGAAGTAAGATGAGTTTACTATTTAGCAGTTTTTAGGGGATATTTATGGCAAAGACTTCTAGTCTCTACCTCGCTTCACTCGAACCAACAACAGGAACACTTTTTATCAGTATTGGTCTAATGGACATCTTGAAAAGCCGTTATGAAAAGGTGGCTTTCTTTCGCCCTGTCATTAAACAAAAATCAAGACCAGATGGTGACATCACCTTTATGCGCGAACATTTTTCTCTTATACAGGGTTATGAAGAGAGTTACTGTTTCAACGCAACTGAAGTCGAAAATCTTTTAGCAGAGGACAAGGTCGACCAGCTCATTACCAAGATCATCAGTCACTATAAAAAGCTGGAAGAGAAGTTTGATTTTATACTTATCGAAGGTCTCCCCCGTTCTCTTTTTAGTGCCACCCTTGATTTTGACATCAACCTGCACCTCGCCAAAAACCTCTCAACCCCTTTCATCCCCATACTAAATGCAAAAGAGAAGATGGGCCGTGCGATCTATGATGAGATCAAACTTGAAGAGGAGATCATCCACAATGCGGGTGTAAGCCATTTTGCCACCTTTATCAACCGTGTTGAAGAGAGGCAGTTGCTTATAGTCAAAGAGCTTGCTCAAAACAACCCGACCAGGACAATGAACTTTTTCCTACCCGACAACCGCGAGCTCGACACCCCCTCTCTCCAAGAGATCAAAATAGCCCTAAATGCTGAGATGGTCTTAGGCAGTGAGAACTCGTTAGACAATATAGTTAAGCAGAGTAAGATCGCAGCAATGAGCCTCGAGAACTATCTACCACGTCTGAAAGAGGGCTCATTAGTCATCGTGCCGGCTGATCGTGCGGACATCATCATTTCAACCTTTGTCTCATTTTACGCCAAAGAGTCACCTAATGTCGCCGGGATCATCCTCACTGGCGGTATCACCCCAAACAAAAGCATGATGCAGCTGCTTGAAAACTTCCATGTCATCGAACTCCCTATTATGAGTGTTGAAGAAGACACCTACACAACGGCGTCAAGAGTCGAGGCGGTACGCTCTCGCATCACACCGAAGAGTACCCGCAAGATCGCTTTGGCAAAAGGTATTTTTGAAGCCCACGTCGACAAAGAGCAGATACTCCAAGGACTTCAAGAGAGCCACACCAAGATCATGACACCGATGATGTTCACCTACACGCTTTTTGAACGGGCCCGTCAGAAACGTCAGCGTATTGTCTTGCCAGAAAGCAGTGATGAGCGCATCTTGCGTGCAGCAGAGATTCTCTTGCGTCGTGATGTGGTGGATATTATCTTGCTTGGCAATAGAGATGAGATAGAGCACCACGTCTCTCTTTTAGCACTTGACCTCTCTAAAGCAACGATCATCGATCCGGAACACTCCCAATACAAAGAAGAGTTTGCCCAGAAGTTCTTTGAACTTCGCAAGGAGAGAGGGCTTAGCCTTGATGCCGCAAAAGACGCTATGGTGCATCCCAACTATTTTGCAACGATGATGGTGCATCTGGGTATGGCCGACGGAATGGTCTCCGGGGCTATTCACACCACTGGCGACACTATTCGCCCTGCCCTGCAGATCATCAAGACCACAGATGAATGTGCGATCGTTTCCAGTGTTTTTTTTATGTGTTTAGGGACACGTGTCTTAGTCTATGGAGACTGTGCTGTCAACCAAGACCCAAATGCTGAAGAACTTGCACAGATCGCGGTCTCATCAGCGCAGACCGCACAGAGTTTTGGGATCACGCCTCGGGTTGCCATGCTCTCTTACTCTACCGGCCAGTCCGGTCAAGGCAGCGCTGTTGACAAAGTACGTGAAGCGACCAAAATTGTGCAAAATAGCCATCCTGAACTCCTTATCGAAGGACCGATCCAATACGACGCGGCCATCGATGCTGAAGTTGCAAAGACAAAACTGCCGCAAAGCAGTGTTGCAGGAAAAGCAACCGTCTTTGTCTTTCCTGATCTTAACACCGGGAACAACACCTACAAAGCGGTACAACGCAGTGCCGGGGCCATCGCTATCGGTCCTGTTTTGCAAGGGCTTAAAAAACCGGTCAATGACCTTAGTCGAGGGTGCAGTGTAGATGACATCATCAACACGGTTGCCATCACTGCGATTCAAGCTCAGGAGATCGAGTGAAGATCCTTGTTTTAAATGCGGGCAGCTCCTCTTTGAAGTGGAAACTCTTTGCAATCGAGAACACCACTGTTATCGCTTCGGGTCTTATAGAGGGGATATTAGAAGAGAGAGGGCTTTTTCATCTTAACTTTCAAGATAAAGAGCTAAAGAGTGAGCAGACCATTATGGATCATAATGAAGCCTTTACACTACTCTTTAAAGCCTTGAAAACAGAAAACATCATTGACATTAAACATGATCTTGATGCCATTGGTCACCGTGTTGTTCATGGAGGTGAGAAGTTTATCAAACCCACTTTGATCGAGAACAATGTGCTTACAGAACTCAGAACATTAAGTCCGCTTGCACCTCTGCATAACCCCGCCAACATTCTCGGTATTGAGATAACATCAAGAGTGGCGCCACACATCCCAAATATAGCTGTTTTCGACACGGCCTTTCATCATAGCATGCCCGAATACGCCTATCTTTATGCCCTGCCGACAGCACTCTACAAAGAGCATCACATCCGTCGCTATGGCTTTCATGGCACTTCGCATCACTATGTTGCGCTGGCTGCCGCCAGAATCCATAATACTCCTCTAGAAGAGCTGAACCTTATCACTCTTCATCTCGGAAACGGGGCAAGTGCCTGTGCCATAAAAAATGGTAAAAGTGTCGATACTTCTATGGGATTCACCCCGCTAGAGGGACTCATTATGGGCACCCGTAGTGGTGACCTTGACCCTGCTATCATTACGTACCTAATGCGAAAAGAGCACGCAACTGCCAAAGAGATAGATACCCTGCTAAACAGAGAGAGTGGCCTTAAAGGCATCTGTCAAGAGAACGACCTGAGGACCATTATACAGAGAGCTTCCAATGACGACAGACAGGCCCAACTTGCCCTTGAGATGTTCGCGTATCGTATTAAAAAATACATCGGCTCCTACATTGCTGTTTTAGGTAAAGTGGATGCTATCGTTTTCACAGGTGGCATCGGTGAGCATGCTGACGTAGTTCGACTTATGGTTTTAGATGGTCTCGACGAAGCCTTTGGAATAGTTTTGGACAAAAAGAGAAATGCCGGCAATGAAGCAGGCTCTATCCATCAAAAAGAGAGTAAGGTAAAACTCTTCATCATACCGACTAATGAAGAGTTAGCCATTGCACAAGCTTGTGAAAAAGCTCTTAAAACCACAAAATAACACAATTTAATATCCACATAAGCTGAGCATGTTAAAATAACTTCAACATTATAAATCTTTATAATGCATTTCTCATACATTTCTACTTTGTAGCGCTTGTGTGCAGTTGGTCTTATACCATTCTCGACAAACTCTATCTATGAAAAATTTTGAGATCTTCCCATGATTAAGTCACAAAAGTGGCTTTTTCATCACTTACATACTATCAACTACATGCATCCATACTCTCTTTATATCCGTATTTAACACCATCTTTGTTACTATTGCGCAAAGGATTTTTATGACCTATCAACTTACAGAAGAGTACATCGAACTTTATAAACTTATCAAATTATTAGACCTCGTTGACAGTGGGGCTGAAGCAAAAATTATTGTTGCTGATGCGCATGTTGTTCGTAATGGGGAGATTGAAATGCGTAAACGTGCCAAGATCCGCGCTGGTGATACACTAGTTATTGGTGATGTTACTATCGAGGTAGAGTAATACGTCTTCTGTTTCTTACTTTATTGACAAAAACTAAGACAGGTTTAACAAAAGAGCAAGAAGCTAGTGTTACGCAATATAACAACGAAGAAAACCAAGCACTTGCGATCAAAAAAAGTTACCAAGACTTCATCGACACCAAATCCACTTCGTTCCGCTCGCCGTATCAAGTACGGAATTACCAGCAAACACAAGATATCGAGAGATAAAAAATATAAATAAAATAAAGTTAGAATAGATTAACAACTAGCTATAGGACAAAAGAACTTCCTCGATCTTCTCTACATACGCATCATTCAAGAAGGCACTAGTGAATTTCTCTATATTTATCACTTGATTATCTCTCTTTTTTACTCTTTATTTAATGTGTGCATAAAACCATTGAAGGTATCAGGAGTCACCCCATTCTCATCCAGAAAAGCCATTAATGCTGCGGCTGAGGCATCATCGCCTACACTTTTCTCGATCTCTAATAATTTAGCATATAATGCGCTGATTGCTGCTTTTGCTTTTGGTAAAACATTCGTACGCGTTGACACGTAGTTTCTAAAAGAGCCATCAGGGTTTTTTGCAACCCTTACCTGTGCAAGCACCCAGTAGAACTCCCCATCTTTACAAAGGTTCTTAACGAAAGCATGAACTTCCTTGCCCTCTTTAATGTTGTCCCAAAGGTATTTAAAAATAACTTTTGGCATATCAGGATGGCGAAGAATCGAGTGTGGCTTCTCTAATAATTCACCTTGATTGTAACCGGAGATCTTCATGAAAATAGGGTTGGTGTACGTTATATTCCCCTCTGCATCAGACTTTGATACAATCATATCTACAGGTGTAACTTCATGTTCTACATCAGTTGGAGTTGGTCTTGGCATCTGTCATTCCTTATATGGTTATTAAATAATACAATCATAATATGGATACAAAATTGTACTACCATATTATGGATATTAAACAATACTATCATAAAAAAGATTTATATAAAATATTTTTGTCCTATAATCTATAGTTATAGAATACCTCTAACACCTATATTGTATTACTTCATCTTTACCACAAAAAATATAAAAATCATTTAGAGAACAAAAGAGCTTCCAACTCCTATAAAGCCTCCAAAAACGCCACCCCATACAACTAACCAGCCAAGATGTTCACGAATCAGATTCTGTACCATCTCCTTGACTAGTTGCGGCGTGAGTTCTTCAAGACGAGCCGTGATCACCTCTTCTATCTTCTCCAACATATCGTCACTCAATGTCGAATCACTCAGATAGTTCTGCAACTGTGTTTCAAAACTCTCACTCGAAACAATACGTGTTACCGCACTTTTGAGTTTACGGGTGAAAGGATCACGCAGGGCATCAAGAGCTTTCTCCCCGCCGAACATGCCAAGCATCCCGCCGAACGAAGACTCCATCACTGTCTTACTAAGAGCGTCAAAGGCTGGAGAGAAGTCGGTCTTTTCTATCATCGGTGAGAGATCGATCTTTTTCTCTTCACTCGCAAAAAAGTTGTCAA
>JBATWM010000125.1:0-7187 GCA_049672605.1 Sulfurimonadaceae bacterium | reverse complement strand
GAACGCGATATAAGATCCCAGCTTGGGGTAAAACCGACATTCTGTGCTGTTTTCGAGTTCAGCGAAAGTGCCGGATAGGGTCTAAACCCGACGGCTAAGCGTGAGGGTTGAAAACCGAGTGAGATCTGCTGGACCTGCAGTGCGATCTGGCGGATAAGACGTTTGTTGTCTGATGCCGGAACATTTCCAAAAAGGGCACCGAGTTCAACATCATCACGTCCAAGTGCTGAAAACGAGGGGAGCTCTTTTAGACGAAGTGCGGCATAAAACTCACGGCGCTCCTCCTCATTTTTCTGAAAAAGCGGTGTGACATAGACAAAGTCGACATCATCGCCAATCGCGTCAATGAGAAGATTCATATCAGGGTTTGCAGAGATGATCTGTGTCGAGATCCCCTCTTTTTTGAAAGAGTCTTTGATGTATCTGAGTATGTGGGGTGCATTAGAGTAGAGGTTGGGGTTGACCAACACGCCCACTTTTTCAACGCCCATGATCGACTTAATGACTTCGATGTCATCTTTGATGTCAAAATAACCGTTGATGTAGGTCAGATTGCGCTTGTTCGACGTTCCGTTTTTATAGGGGGCATCTTGCATCTTTGGGTTGATGATCGTTGAAGCGATCAGAGGCTTTTGGTAACTTCTTTTGGTGACAGCTGTCTGCGAAGAGAGGGTTCCGAGGGTGATAACAAGGTCTGTTTGGCGCGAATTCAGCGCGTTGTCCACATCTTTAGAGATCTTTTTATAATCCCACTCCCCGTCAAAACGCAGCTCATCCGGAAATTTCACATCAAAGTCACGACCAAGAAGCTGGTCGATCTCATCTTTCATCTGCTCCTCAAAATCCTCATTAAAATCGGTCGGTCCATCGGTGACAATTGCAATGTTGTATGTCGGTTTTGCCCAGAGCGAAAAGGTGATGAGTAAGAGTAGTGAAAATGTGCGCATTGATGTTGTCCTGAAGATAATTTTGTATCTGATTATAAAATATATTTATATTAGCCAAGAAGCCTGTAAATAGGCATAAATATGCGCTATTTTAGAAGATAAATCGATGAATTTGAGACAGTTTTTTGTGTGATAGAAAGTTCTATTTTTTGAAGTGATATTTACTATAAACAGAGGATATTATTGAGTCGGTTCCGGGGCAAGCCCGGAGTGATGAAGCAGGCAGATCTAATGGATGGTCAGAAGCGGTAGTTGATGCCTAAAGAGAGTGTCATCTGCTCCATTTTTGTTGTGTATTCATAGTCCATATCCAGACCCGGGATATGGATACTGGCTGGAAGCTGGTCGCTGAGAAGAGAACTTGCGCCCGGTACCAAAGAACCGGAGCGTGATGTCTCCGTCTCCGGCGAGTACATAAAAGCAGCGTCAACAGTCAAGTTGTCTGTAAAATCATAACCGGCACCCAATGTAAAGTGTGTTGTGGCAATCGCTGGAAAACCTGTCATGTTCAACATTGAAACGGCTTGATCAAAGACAAGTGAGCCTTGGACGTTTGTCAAGAGAGACCCCATTTCGCCTGAGTTGTCTTTGATCGGTGAGTCAGCATAGTTGTAACCGCCGCGGAAACGGAACTGTTTGTTAGGACGGAACTCAAAACCAAGCGCATAGACACTTTGGTTCTCCCAGCCGAACTCTTTGTACCCTTCAGCCAGTCCCCATGCGATGTAGCGGTAATCGCCGGTTACCGTGACCTGGTCTGTCAACTCGTAGCCAAATCCGATGGCGATTTCCCAAGGCTGTTCCATGGTCAGGTCATCAAGGTTTACAGGATCTGTTGCATTCAGAGAATCACCCACTGTACCGCTTGGCATAAGCTGCACCAGTCCTTCTGCAACGTCGATCGGAATACCAAAGTCTGATTCCAGGTATTCTGGCAGGGTCTGAAAACCATTCCCAAAAGTGTCTCCCTGGATATTTTCTGATCGAAAGTTCTGCAGATCTCCGTCCATGTAGTCATTAGCCATATTGACCATTCCATGTGGTCCAAACTGTTTAAAATTTGCCACATCTTCATATTTGTACTTCAGGGATGATTGATAGGTCGCTCCGACACGAAGCTTTTCTGTTACTTTGATGTCAACACCCGCCTGCCAGCCAAAAGCAGGGACTAAAGAATCCCCGCCTATGTTACTGCCAAAGAGACCTTCACGGGTTGACTGACTCATATCTCGTGTACCATCGGCCTGTGTTTGGGCTTCATCATAATTAAGCGACATCGAACCCAGTCCTAAAACCGGGGCAAAGCCAAAGGTCGTATTGCCGGTTCTGTACGAGATACCCGGGATGATCTTCATCAGCATCATCCCTGTCTTTAGTTGACGCTGCGCTTCATGGCCCTTATAGTCAACACCCATACCGGCAGCACCCATCATCGTGGCACCCCATGACCAATTGTCATTGATCTTGCTGACATATGAGACGGTGGGAATAAAGTTTGTGTCCAAATGGTTTTGGCTGCTATTTTCATGTCCGGCATCATAACGCGCCTGTCCGTAGGTAGGGTTGGCAGGTGTCTCATTAAAGATCATATAATCTGTTGTAGAGGTACTGACACTGGCACTAAAATAGGTCACATCAAGATGCAGCTCACTCTCTTTCACATCTGCGATAAGTGCGACATTTTTTCCCATAGCGCCTGAACCATCAGAGAAAAAAGCAACACCCGTACCGCCCATAGAGCGAGAGACGGTTCCGGTTCCGATCATGTTGACGCCGTTGGTCGCAAGCAGAGATGAGGCTGCACAGCTGAGCAGGAGTAGTTTTTTTATCATTAAAGTAGACCTAGTATTAAAATAGTTGATTTATTACTTCTAAAAGTAGTAAAACAAGGATTTTGTCTGGCTGACGGGAGAGAGTTAACACCCAAAATGGGTGTTAAGAGTAGAACTTACCCAGCCGTTGCAGTCTCAGTTGTCTGAGCTGCATTGTCTGTATCGATACCGATAGCGTTAAGCGCATCGTTACCGAGAGCAGCTAAGGCAGCAAGTACAGCTTCTGTATCAGCTGGTGTTACAACACGGATCTTGTAAACATAGAGACCCTCAAGCGTTAGACCGCTTGCATCAACAGCGATGATCGAGTCTGCACCCATGCTTACTTGCGTAAACTCGATGTTGTCTTTGATTGGAGCTAATGCAGCTGCTAGTTCAATATCTGTTAAAAGAGCGGCGTTTGCAGAGACGATATAGACGTCCATGTAACCACCGTCAAAACTAAAGTTGATTGCTTCATAAGATGTCGCATCCATATTTGCAGGAACTTTTAACCAGTCGATTGCCATCAACCAACTTGGAATATAGATATTGTCTGCAGTTGGATAGAAGTATGCACGTACAAGATCATTGCTGCTAAAGTCAGCTAACCATTCTGCATCAACAACATTGTTCCAGTAAGCAGTTACACCACCGGCTGCTGCATTGTAGGCAAAGTCCCAAGTGATCGCAGAAAATGCAGGAAGTGAAAACGCTGCTTCAGCCTCAGTCATATTGGCTACACCGCCGCTGTTTACCATATCTTCACGAATGGCAAGTTCAAGCAGACCATGAAAACCTTTTACTTCGTCTGTATAGGTAGCACCATCGATCACGGTAACAATCGTCGTTGTATGGGTAGAGTCAGGAGAACCGACAACAGTGTCATACGCTTTGAGCGCTTCGTTATTGTAGTACTCGATCCAACCAGTATCTGAACCAAAATAACCCAATAGGTCCGATGCGTCCCATGCTCCGACAACAACATCTAAGGCATCACTGATCCAAGCTGTACCTGTACCGTATACTCCACGACCTGCTGTTCTAGCCGCAGCAGATGCAACAACTTCTTCAGGTGCTGTGTATTGTGCATAAAGACCTTTAGCGCCATCGACAACACTCCCCCAGATGTCAATACCGTTTTGTTCAGCCCAGAAATAACCGGCACCCATAAATTGAGAACCGTACGTCATATAGCGATCTGATGGAAGAAGAGCGGCAAAACCGATAAAGGCATCGGTATACGAACCAAACCCATATTTTTGTATACCCTCATACATACCACCAGCTATCGAGATGATGTTGTAGTATCCTTGAACCTTGTCGTCACCTTCGCCAAATGCGACAGTGTTCTGTTTCCCAAGGAAGATCTCATCCATAAACATCGCTACATTGGCCGGATCTGCTGCTTCTACACTTTCCATAGCGGTCACAAAAGAGCCTGTTGACGTAGGTGTTCTGAACATAGCATAGAAAAACTGTTCATTGATGAGCTCATTAGCGTCACCATGACCAGAAGTCACATTACCGTCGACAGTTACAACATCTCCTGTTGTAAACATAAGGCCGGTAAACTTGTCGGTACGTGCATCTTGGTATTGTGTAACCGCACCCGTACCCGGTTCAATGAAGTAGGTCGTTGCGTATGTTTCAAGTAAAGCACCCATATACCCTGTAGTCGAGTGCTCAACAGGGTCATCGTAGCTGCCGAAGTTCTCTTCATCACTTGAAAGGATCATTGCGTCTGTAAGACAGCCGTACATTGTGGAGTCGATCTTTTCGAAGAAAAATTGAGCCAGGTTTGGACGTTCATAGGCAAGTGCAGTGAACTTTTCACCAAATTCAGCATTTTCTTGAAGCATAGGACACATCTTACGTGTCAGATCCCAGTTCTCATCAAGCGCATTGATCATAATATCTGTCATAGTCTGTGAGTTACGTGCTTGGTCAAGCATAAAGACCGTAACACCGTCCGAGTTAAGGACAACATCAAACATCGCACCTGTCACTGCATCTCCGAGAGAAGAGTCCAAGATGTCGACAAGACCATCTGTAATAGCATCTAAAACCGGCCCACGACTTGGTGCAGCAGCCACGGAACTGTTTGAACCTATGATCGAATCTGCCATCGCCACATAAGCTTCTTGGCGAGTCGAGATGTTGTTGCTGCCATCAGCAACAAGGCCGTCAATATGCTCTTGCATCTCACTATTTGTAGCGTCTAGAGCTGCAAACTTTAACGTAAGCTCAGTTTTGATCTTAACTTCATCAACAGCAGCATTGTTCACTGTTTCCGAAATCAAATATGATGAAGCATTAAACTTATCTTGAGTAGTTATACCATCCTCTGCGACTAGTGCAGCTGCCTCTTCAGTTGTTTCGCCACAACCTTGAAGCAATAATCCTGCTAATAGAATCGATCCTGCATAGCGTTTCCAATGTGTCATTCATTTCCTTAACGATGACAGACAGTATAATCCTCCTTTATAATCATTATAAAGTGGGAAAATGATGACTGTTTTTAGTATTTTTAAACTGCGGCCAGTATAAAAAAAAATTATTTCACTGAAGCTGAAAGAATGTGATGAATTTGTGATTTTTTTCAAGATTTTTTCATTTTGAGATATAAATAAAGCTAATATTGACCATGTTTAGGGGGCTTATACCAAAAGTTAACGGAAAACAAACAAGAAAACACAAGTGTGTAGGAATGTAACAAAAATGTGATAAATATGAACAGCTTATGTTACGAAGTGACGAGTTGCCCCCGTTTCAGTGTGGCGATCTTACCTCTGATCTCTCGAATCAGAAAGGATTTTTTCTCAAAAGAGTCCTGTGGTTGAGTCAACACTTTTTTGAGTTTACGGTTGTAGTGTTGTGTCAAAAAAGTGATAAGTTCGTTGTGCAGGGATTGCTCATCCTTATAACTTTGTATACCTTCATTGATAGAGATCGCCATTAGCTGCGGATGGTCAAATTGTTGCTGTAAAACGAGGTCAAATTCGTAAGGATGAAACTGCAGCATATCGGTTGAGATATAGTCGAGTATCTGGTCACCAAGTGCCGGATTTTCCATCATGCTTTTGATGAGGCTCAGCTCCCAGACATCATAAGCGTTTGTCATCTGCGGCGCTCTGTTCTGGTTCTCTTGTCGCTGGGTCAGTCTAATCAGTGAAGGGCTGATTGCCAGTCTGGATGCTAAAAAGCTTTTATACTCTTCTTGCAGTAGCGGAGAGAGCGTTTTAAGGTAGCCTATACTCTCATGCAGGGCCTGCTCTTTTGCTTTTGGGTTACGAAGGTCAAAGGTCCGTAGTATCTCTTCGAGAACGAACTCTATAAAAGGTTTAGGGGAGTGGAACATTGCATTTAGTGTATCGATCTGTCCGCTCTGGACCATGTCGGCAGGGTCAAGACCCCCCTCGAAAATAACAACACCCCCGTCAAAACCGCCCGCACTTAAGAGCTTGGCAGCCTTTAATGCCGCGGCACGTCCGGCACTATCACCGTCATAAGCCATGATGACACGGGGGTCACCTTTGCGAAGAAGCGGGAGATGTTCCGGTGTTAAGGCTGTTCCCAGGGTTGCAACGGCCTGGTTGAAACCGGCTTGATGCAGCATCACGACATCGAGGTACCCTTCGGTAATGATGATCTGGCGCTGTTTATAGATAGCCTGTTTGGCCAGGTCATAAGCATAAAGCAGACGTGACTTGTTAAAGAGAACCGTTTGGGGCGAATTGATGTATTTGGCCTGATGGCCGGTAATGGTTCGACCGCCAAAACCGACACTGGCACCATTGGCTGCATGGATAGGAAAGATGATGCGTTCCATAAAACGGGCATACTCACGGCCGCCTTCGCTCCCCGCAACGCCAAGCTCAACCGCTTCTGCCATGCTGTATTGATTCGACTTTATAAACTGGATCGTTTTGAATGAGTCTGGTGCATAACCGATACCAAACTTCTCAATCGAAGCCATAGAGATACCGCGCTCTTTCAGATACTCTTGGGCTGTCGGCATGGTGGTCAAAAGGCTTTGATACCACTGACTCAGTTTTTCAAGCAGTTGAGAACGCTGCTTTTGCGGATTTTTGTTGTCGGTGTAGTGCAGGGTGTAGTTGTTCTGGTCCGCTAAACGTTCAATGGCTTCAGGATAGTTGAGTTTTTCATACTCCATCACAAACTTGATGGCATCCCCACCGGCACCACAGCCAAAACAGTGATAGATCTGCTTTTGCGGGGAGATAACAAAACTAGGTGACTTCTCATCATGAAAAGGGCAGACAGCCTTAAAATTGGCACCGGCCTTTTTGACCTCGATGTAGTTACTGATAACATCTAATATGTCGACGCGGGCTTTTAGCCCTTCGATGGAGTCTGGGGAAATCATAAGCTAATTTTATCCAAGAGAGGCTTTAGAAGAGACCGT
>JBATWM010000124.1:0-9937 GCA_049672605.1 Sulfurimonadaceae bacterium | reverse complement strand
GAATCGTCCGTTCGACCTACATCATTAACCCTAAAGGCGAGATCGCTGCCGGATGGGAAAATGTTAAAGTACGTCAGAAACGTAAAAAAGATGGTGAAGAGTATGAGATCGTTCATGTGGAAGAGGTTAAAAAGCAACTAGCCGAGTTGCAAAAATAGTTTAAAGACTCTTTCTCATTGTTATTCTGGATCCAGTTCGGAATAACGAATTTGGCTTGACTGCCATCAATCACTTCATATACCTTTCCATAATCGCTTCACGCTTCACGCTTCACGCTTCACGCTTCACGCTTCACGCTTCACGCTTCAGGGAAGAAGGGCTTTGTACGATTCAGTATTTAGTACCTCTGATGCATTGAATTGTTGGTCCGTGTCAACGAATTACGCAATTGATACGGATTATTTAGTTTGATAGTTATTGAGAAAAAAGTTTGTTGGAAAAGTAAGAAGAGATTGCCAGTCAAAAATGACTGACAATGATATGTTAACGCGGGTCTAACTCTTAGAAACGGTAACGTAGGTAAGCACGGATATCTTGTGCTTTATCAACGGTTACAGTACTTCCTGTCATAGGCGTCAGATCTGAAATTAGAGTTGGTGTTCCAGTTGTTGATCCAAAGAAACCATTACTTCCAGCCCATTTATAGTCGATATAGGTATAACGAAGTTGGAAACTAAAAACACCTTCGATCAGCGGCTCTGTGAAATAAGCTTCATAGGCATCACCACGTGCTGCGATCTTAGATCCGGCAAGTGTATCTTCTGCATACGTGATTGAACGCCAGTTCTGTGTACCTTGATTCCACTCTACACCCCAGCGGCCATCTTCAGAGATAAGTGAAGGAAACTGCATTCCTACCCATCCAGACCAACCACGAACTGACTCAGTTGAACCAAGCATACCTTGACCACCATCTTTAGGATCAGTAATACTCACCGCTCCACTAACAAACAAAGTTGTGTCATCGAGGAAGTCACTCCACTCGTCACCGATACCATTTATAACAACATTTCCGGTAAATGAGTGCAAACCGCCAACGTCTGTCATCCCATTAAATTGATAACCAGCCATAGTTGGAGTCATGTCTGCATCAATTAGATTATTTGCATAGTAATATTGTGTACCGATGCTGTACTGACCATCATTATAAGGGACAAAGATCAAGCCTCCCAAATCGATATCGGGAAGATCTGCGTCATTAGCAGCATAAGGTGCACTCATTGAAGCGATTCCGCTATTAGGATCTATTGTAAAGAATTTTGCATTGGCATTAGTACCGCCACGTCCGGCACAGAACTTGACGTACATACCGATATCTTCCACCAAAGTGAATTTTGAGCTCAGACCGTCAAACTCAACATTGATAGTGTGACCCATTGGTGAAGCAGCCGGATCATTATCACGAAGGTTGATCAGGTGGCCGTTAGTTGACGGACGGCGACCGATACTAAATGTCCAAGGGATTTCTGTACCTAGGAAAGTGTCATTTCTGTAGAAGAAGTAAGCTGAACGGACACGGACCACATCGTCATACGGATTTTCATTAGTGATCCAGTCAAATGTTTCAAATCCAGGATAGCCACCGTCGAAACCGCTACGGTTACCATATGCTTTATTGTAAGCCAGTTGTCCCGTGAAACTCATGTTTTCCGATGCTGCCCAGTCCATGTTTAACCAAAGACGGTTTGTGAAAAGTGCATCATTTTTCTGTTTAGAACCATCAGCCATTGTGTACTGAAGGTTGTCAACTGATGTACGGAAGTCAACACCAAATTTAAGGTGGTTACCGCTGGTACGTTTGTTAAGCTCGGTTAATTGCTCTTCAACCTCTTCCCAAGAGCCAACTTCTTCTTCATCCTCATCGCCCTCTTCGTCTTCAGCTTCTTCACCTTCAGCGACATCTTCCTCTGCCTCTTCTTCTGCCTCTACTGCAACTGCTTTAGCTGCTTTAACTTCTTTAAGCTCCGATTGAAGCGCTTTCATCTCTGTTTCCATCTCTGTCATACGGTCAAACATTGAAGCTGCTTGTGCATTTCCGGTTAGAAGTGCTGCTGCTGCAAGTGAGACAAGTAATGGTGTTTTGATCATTTAGATTCTCCATAATATAGGCAGGTTTGCCTGAACTTCGTAAAGATTAACAAAAGTAATATAAAAGTCTTTTTAATTATCCGTAAAAGAGTCATTTACCGTTCATTTATTTTATTAATTGCTATATATACGCATTTTTTGGATGACTATTACCAACCTTATGGACGAAATCGTGAAAAAGAGTGCTTCTATAATTGAGGATGAAGACAAGTGGCGTAACAGCTTGTATTTAAAAAGATTTTGGTATAATTCGCGCGATTTCTCTCCTTTGTGAGTTGAAAACAAAACAAGTATCATGCCAAAAAATCGGTGTAACGCCCTCTGAAATAATAGAGCGCGAAGCTGGCGATACTGAAGCAAACCGATAAAAATCTAGCGTTGTTATACGCTATCAAAGGACCTTAAATGGTAACTATGAAAGACCTATTAGAATGTGGTGTACACTTCGGACACCAAACACGTCGTTGGAATCCGAAAATGAAAAAATATATCTTCGGTGTTCGTAAAAACATCTATATCATTGATCTTCAAAAAACACTGCGTTATTTCCGTAACACATACCAGATCGTTGTTGATGCAGCAGCTGAAGGACAAACTGTTCTTTTCGTTGGTACTAAGAAACAAGCACGTAACTCTGTAAAAGAAGCGGCGATCAAATGTGGTATGCCATACGTTGATAACCGTTGGTTAGGTGGTATGCTTACTAACTTCCCAACTATTCAGAAATCTATTCGTAAACTTGACATCATTGAGCAGATGAAAGAAAATGGTCAGATCGATCTTCTTACTAAGAAAGAGCAACTGATGATGTCTCGTCAAGCTGCGAAACTTGAGCAGTACCTTGGCGGTATCCGTCACATGAAAGAGCTTCCAGATATGCTTTTCGTTGTAGATGCAGTTAAAGAGCACATCGCAGTAAACGAAGCACGTTGTCTTGGTATCCCTGTTGTTGCTCCACTAGACACTAACTGTGATCCGGACCTTATCACTTACCCAATCCCGGGTAATGATGATGCGATCCGTTCTATTCAACTTTTCTGTCGTGAAATGGCTGCTGCTATTAACGAAGGTAAAGCACTTAACGCTGAAAATGCAGCAAGTGAAGAAGAGATGCCAGCAGAAGAAGTAGAAGCAGCAGCTGAAGAAGCTCCTGAAGCTACTGAAGCTACTGAAACAAAAGAAGCGTAATCATGGCAGTTACAGCAGCAATGGTAAAAGAGTTGCGTCAAGCAACTGATGCTCCAATGATGGATTGTAAAAAAGCACTGACTGAAAACGACGGTGACATGAACAAAGCTACTGAGTGGCTTCGTGAACGTGGTGTTGCTAAGTCAGCTAAAAAAGCTGACCGTATTGCAGCCGAAGGTTCTATCGGCATTAAGATCTCTGCAGATTTCAAACGTGCGACACTTGTTGAAGTGAATTCTGAAACTGACTTCGTTGCTCAAAATGATGGTTTCAAAGGTCTTGTGTCAACAACTGTTGCACAAGCATTTGAGACAAACGCTGATACAACTGAAGCACTTCGTGAGACAGAACTTGAAGGTAAAGCGTTCAGTGCTTACTTTGACGAGACTGTTGCGAAAATCGGTGAGAAGATCGAAGTACGTCGTATAGTTGCACTAAGCGGTGACGAAAACGTAGCTGTTAACGGTTATGTTCACGCTAATACGCGTATCGGCGTTATCGTTGCTATCGAATGTGACTCTGCTAAGACTGCTGAAGCAATGGCTCCAGTAGCGAAGCAAGTCGCTATGCACGCATCTGCAATGAAACCGACAACGCTTTCATACAAAGATTTTGATGCGGATTACGTAGCGGCTGAAACAGCTGGTCGTATTGAAGCGATTAAAACTGAGAATGAAGAGCGCGCACGTATGAAGAAACCACTTCTTAACGTTCCTGCATACATCTCAATGTGTCAATTAACTGATGATGTTTTAGCACAAGCTGAAGCGGAGATCAAAGCGACACTTAAAGAGCAGGGTAAACCTGAGCAGATCTGGGACAAGATCGTTCCTGGTCAAGTTGCACGTTTTATCCAAGATAACACGACACTTGACAAAGAGCTAGCACTTCTTGATCAGAACTATGTTCTTGATGACAAGATGAATGTTGCTGAGGCTGTTGCAGCTGCTGGTAAAGCGGCTGGCGGAACTGCTGAAGTCACTGCATTCATTCGCCTTGAAGTGGGCGAAGGCCTTGAGAAAAAAGTTGATGACTTTGCTGCTGAAGTTGCAGCACAAATGGCGTAAATCCAAGCTTTGCTTAGATCGGTAAAGCGTTCGTTCGCTTTGCTCTCTTAAGGGGTGAAGCGGTAAAGGGGTTTATCTCTATTACCGTATTCGCTCTTTAAACTACTCATATTCCCTCAAAAAATCCAAAATCCAAAATCCAAAATCCAAAATTCATCATTGATGTTCTATACTTCCCCTATGAAAATATTAGAAGCAACCTCACTCTCGCATAAATTTGAGTATCCACTTTTTAATGATATCGATCTGGCTATAGAAGCGGGTGAAACAGTGGCGATCATCGGTGAAAGCGGTAGCGGTAAGTCGACGCTTCTACATACACTTTCAACACTGCTAGAGCCTAACGAAGGTGAAGTGAAACTGCTCGATAAAGATATCTATAAACTCAAAGATCGTGATCTCGTAGCGATGCGCCGTGATGAACTGGGCCTGATCTTTCAGTCTCACTATCTTTTTAAAGGGTTTAGTGCGTATGAAAATCTCGAAGTTGCTTCGCTCTTGGCATCAGAACCAGTGGACAAGAAGCTTATAGAGCGGTTGGGGCTAAACGATGTCATCAACTTAAAAGTGACACAGCTCTCAGGTGGACAGCAGCAACGCATCTCTATCGCAAGAGTTTTGACCAAAAAACCGCGTATTATCTTTGCAGATGAGCCTACAGGTAATCTTGATAACCGTACCTCTTTAGAGGTGATGAATATTTTTGAAGAGTATGTTGAAGAGCATAAAGCCGCACTTGTCTTGGTGACACATAATGAAGAGTTTGCCAATCGATGTAATAAGGTATACCGCCTTGAAGACAAAGTTCTAAAACAGGTGAAGTAGCTCTAGGGTTTGCCCGTTTCTCGCTTCAATCAGATGAACCTGTACCCTCTTATTGATTATACTCTTCAAACCGTTCTGTAAAACGTTTTTCAATCTCTTTTGCAAACGCAATCTCTTCTCTGTTTGTTGTACAGATCACTTCACCGATATTGCCTTTCAAAATTGCTTCACTAAAGGAGAGACTGGAAAAACAGACGTCACTCTCATCAATTAGCAAAATATTTAGAGAATAATTGTCTGTTAAACGATCTGAAGTTGGTATTTTTACAGTAGTGTTTTTGTATTTGGCATAGTATGCAGCATTTCTTATATCTGTTGTTAGAAGACGAAAGTGTGCCTCTTTTTTGAGGGCTTTTTCGATGCTTTTAGATAGTGAAGGATTATCTAATCCATGGGTAATGATAGTAATGTTATTGGCGCGTTCGATTTTGCCTTTTAGTGTATGCATAAGGTCGCTTTTATGCTCAGGTAAGAGGTAGTGTTCGTTGGCAGTTAGCGTTAATGTGAGAGTCATTACGGCTATTACAGTAGAGAAAAATCGCATTATCTTCACCATCTTTTGAAGTTATCTTTTGTTACAATGATACCATTAAATCAAAGGGCTATTCATGATGCCCAAAAAGGCCTATTCTCGATGAATGTTCTTCTCGTCAATAACGATGCTGTTGTCACTAAACTAGTGAAATTAAGTACCCAAAAGACAGGTGACAGACTAGATATAGCAACATCAATTGAAGAGATAAGAGACGAGAGTTATGATCTTTTGATCTTGGATGACACCCTTTTTAGCCGAGAATTCCTTGAGAGTCTAAATGACAAGGTGATCTACGCGCACTCTATCTTTATTGCCACCCGTGAGAGTAGTAATATAGACCTTTTTGAGAAACTGCTTTACAAACCTTTTTTACCAACTGAACTCCTCTTTATGCTTCACCACTTTGCAGCACAAGTTAAAAAAGAGCAAGATGAGCGTTCTAAAGAGATCGTTTTTGATGATTTTGAAAACACATTCTTCAGTGATGATGAGATCGTTGGTGGCGAAGATGACTTTGAACAAGATGCATTAGAGCGAGTTCAGAAGTTTGAGAAGATAGCAGAAGAGTCTCTGTATGAGATCACTGCTGACGAAGCGAGTGAAGACGAGGTCTTGGCAAACATCTTCTCTGCAGATGAAGTCTCTGAGGTCAAAGCGATCCTAGATGCACTGAACAGTGATGACAGTGACGAGGAGAAGATCGTTGATGAAGTGCTTCAAGAGAGTGAACCAACGCAAGATATCGACCAAGAGTTAGAGAGAGCACTTCGTAACCTAAGCGAAGAGGATCTCTCGTTAGAGATGGATGATGATGTGTTGATGCAACTTGATGATATTTCGACAGATGAACTCTCTTGGGATGAACCGCAAGATCAAGCCATACCAAGTAAGCAGAACCAAGAGTCTATAGAGACACTGCGTACACTGCTGAAAGCTTTAGAAAATCCACAACTGGCAAAATCTTTACGTGGAACAATTACTATTAACCTATCATTTGGAGAAGATTCATGAATCATGATACAGGTGCGATCCTCGTTCTATCAGGTCCAAGCGGTGCCGGAAAATCTTCACTGATTAAGAAAATTGAAGATCAGATCGGCGCTTATTATTTTTCTATCTCTACTACAACGCGTCCAATGCGAGAAGGTGAAACAGAAGGTGTTCATTACCATTTTGTGAGCAAAGAACAGTTTGAAAGTGATATCGAAGAGGAGAACTTTTTAGAGTATGCGCGTGTTCACGGCAACTACTACGGTACTTCTCTAAAACCGGTAAAAAAAGCACTTAAAGAGGGTAGACTTGTCATTTTTGACATCGATGTTCAAGGGCATGATGCCGTACAAAAACGACTTGCTGACATCACAACATCGGTCTTTGTCACAACACCGACACTTAGTGAGCTAAAACACCGTCTGAACGCCCGTGGAACCGATGCACAAGAGATCATTGATGGGCGTATTGAGATGGCTAAACGTGAAGTGCAGCGCATCAGCGAGTATGACTATCTGGTTATAAATGATGACCTTGATGAAGCGGCGAATATGCTTGTGTATATTGCAAAAGCTGCGCGGATGAAAATTCCGAGTATAGCCATCAATGAATTTGTCTTCGCCTGGGAAAGCAACTGCTAATTAAAAGTTCCATCTTCGGCGCATCTTGCGTCCAACTCAGACTCTCCACGCACAGCAGCACGACTCACAATTTAGTTGTTTGCTGCAGTGAGCTGTTGGCTCTTCTGCGCTATCGGTCTGAGTTAAACACAATCTACACCAAAACAAGGGTACCGCTCGCGTAGCGATGTTTCCTCGAAATCTGAAACTTTTAACAAATTCATACCATTCGTCATTCCCGCGAAGGCGGGAGTCTACAACTCCTTCGTACTATATAATTGATGTTACTTGAAGATGCTCTCCGCATCTTTTTATAATTATTTACCTCAATTCTTATTCTCATTAAATTTTAACGTCCTGTTAGATATAATCGCGTAATAAATAATGGCCTGAAATCGGGCTTTAAAAGATAGAAACATGGATGTTAGAAAAGCATTTTTAGAATATTTTGAATCAAAAGGGCACGCTAAAGTAGAGAGTGCTCCACTTGTACCAGACGATGCAACACTGTTGTTCAACAATGCGGGTATGGTTCCGTTTAAATCGATCTTCACCGGTGAGATACCACGTCCTGAGAACCCGCGTGCGACCTCTTGTCAGACGTGTCTTCGTGCGGGTGGTAAACACAATGACCTTGAAAACGTCGGTCATACGGCTCGTCATCACACCTTTTTCGAGATGTTGGGTAACTTCTCGTTTGGTGATTACTTCAAAGAAGATGCTATTGCTTATGCATGGGAATTTATTACTGAAGAGCTTGAACTGCCGGTTGAGAAGTTGTGGGTAACAGTACACGACAGCGACGATGAAGCCGAAGAGATCTGGAAAAAGTACATCTCTGCAGACCGCATTATGCGTTTGGGCGACAAAGACAACTTCTGGCAGATGGGTGACACAGGCCCGTGTGGTCCATGTTCTGAGATCTTTTTTGACCAGGGTGCTGAGAACTTCAGTGGTCCGGAAGACTATATGGGCGGCGAGGGTGACCGTTTCTTGGAGATCTGGAACCTTGTATTTATGCAGTATGAGCGTTCAAAAGACGGCACACTGACACCGCTTCCTAAACCGTCTATCGACACCGGTATGGGACTTGAGCGTGTTATCGCTGTCAAAGAGGGTGCGCTTAGTAACTATGACACCTCTATGTTTATGCCGATGATCAACAAGGTCGAAGAGTTCACGGGCAAAAAGTATGAGTACAAAACAGGTGCTTCGTACCGTGTTATCGCCGATCACATCCGTACCGCTGTTTTCTTGCTCTCTCAAGATGTAAACTTCTCCAACGAAGGTCGCGGTTATGTGCTTCGCCGTATCTTGCGCCGTGCGGTTCGTCATGGATACCTTCTTGGTCTGCATGAAGCCTTTATGTACAAGATCGTTGATATCTTGGTTGCGCAGATGAAAGATGTTTACCCATATCTTGCAACAAAAGCGGAAGCAGTAAAAACGCAGATCCAGCTCGAAGAGGAACGTTTTTTCAAAACGATCGCTTCGGGGATTGAGCTGTTTAATGCAGAGTTGGTCAACACAAAAGAGACGTTTAGCGGCGAAGTGGCGTTTAAACTTTATGACACCTTTGGTTTCCCGCTTGACCTTACAGAAGATATGCTCAAAGAGAAAAACCTGAAACTTGACAGTGCTACGTTTGACGTGCTTATGAAAGAGCAGAGAGTACGTGCAAAAGCGGCGTGGAAAGGCAGTGGTGACGCGGCTAACTCGGGTGACTTTAAAGCACTGCTTGAAAAGTTCGGCAAAAATGAGTTTATCGGTTATGAGGGTAATAGCAACGAAGCAAACGTTTTAGCACTGCTTAGTGAAGACTTTAAGATTGTTGATGAACTCCATGCCTCTCATACGGGCTGGATTCTTCTTGATCAGACACCATTTTATGCAGAGAGCGGTGGACAGGTCGGTGACAGTGGCGTGATCGAAGGTTTTGCAACGGTAACCGACACCAGTAAGTTTTTTGATCTTAATCTTTCACATGTTGAAGTTAAAGAGACTCTTAAGACAGGTGCAAAGATCAATGCTATTGTGGACATCAGCCGTTTAGAGATCGAAAAACATCACTCTGCAACCCACCTTCTGCATGCAGCCTTGTATGACATTCTTGGTGATCATATCTCACAGGCAGGTTCACTGAACGATGCAACACGTCTGCGTTTTGACTTCTCGCATCCAAAAGCGATGAGTGATGCTGAGATCGCAGCAGTTGAAGAGCAGGTTAACTATCAGATCCTTCGCGGTATTGCCGGTCAGACGAAAGAGATGAGCATCGATGAGGCAAAGAACAGCGGTGCAAAAGCGCAGTTTGGCGAGAAGTACGGCGACAAAGTTCGTGTCGTCAGCTTTGGTGATGCCTCGGTTGAACTTTGTGGCGGAACACACGTAGATAATACAGCTGTTATCGGTACCTTTGTCATCACTAAAGAGTCAGGTGTATCTGCCGGTGTTCGCCGTATCGAAGCGGTGTGCGGAAATGCAGCGTATAACCTTTTTAAAGAGCAGCGTCATACGCTTAATACGGTAGCTGAAGAGGTTAAAAACCGTGATGTTCTTTTGGGTGTCAACAAACTCAAAGAGCAGATCAAAACACTTAAAGAAGAGGTTCAAGAGGCACTAGC
>JBATWM010000123.1:0-3094 GCA_049672605.1 Sulfurimonadaceae bacterium | reverse complement strand
AAAGATCTTTATGTACCTTGAAGATGCTGATCTGTGCAGACGGCTGCATCGCCATTACCGAACCATGTACTATCCAAAAGTATCTATTGTCCATGAATTTTTCAAGGGTTCGCATAGAAGTTGGCGTCTGATGTTTTACCATATTCAAAGTGCACTTTATTACTTCACAAAATGGGGTTGGTTCATTGACAAAGAACGCGACACTATGAACGAAAAAACGATTCAAAGAGAGCTGAAAAAACTTGGTCGATAAGCACATCTTATGCCATTTGAGATAGAATACTACATAATTTAACGAAGAGAGTTTCATTTGCCATATACTAATACAGCAACTACCAAACACATTTTCTTACTGATCGCCTTTGCCTATCTTTTTTCATTTGCGCTACGAATGATCTGGGTATTCCAGTTCCAAGACAATCCTCAATTCACCTGGAATGATCAGCTGATGATCAACACTAATGACGGTTACTTTTTTGCCTCTGGTGCCCAGAAATGGCTTGAAGGAACACTACAATATAACCCGCAAACAGCGGGACTGTTTTATACAGCGGCCATAACAATTTCAGCATTTGCTACAAAATACCTTCCTTTTTCACTCGATACTGTGATCCTATATATGCCAGCCGTTATTTCCAGCCTAGTTGTTGTTCCTATTATCTTGATTGGACGCCTTTTCGGTATGACCGCAGTCGGCTTTTTCGCTGCACTTTTAGGCTCTATCGCATGGAGTTACTATAACCGTACGATGATAGGTTATTTTGATACTGACATGTTCTCCGCTATGGCGCCAATGTTTATCTTGTATTTTCTCCTTGCTACTATTAAAAGTGAAAAGTTTGTCTTTGCACTTTTAAGTGCTTTTGCTATTTTGATCTATCCATTTCTTTATGACCATGGGCATGCTATTATTTATGCTATGGGTATCCTCTATATGTTATATATGGTCACCTTCCATCGTAAAGATGCATTTACCTACCACTCTATACTGCTTATCTCTATAGGCTTGATGAATATCAATATTTGGATGCAGCTTGTTCTTATCATCCTGCTGTTTATTGCAATCAAAAAAGAGTTTATCAGTGCCAACATCTCGCTTTACAGCTCTATTGTCACTGTCTTTTTATTCCTTTATACTGGGCATGTCTTTGAACTGCTCTGGATGAGGGTATCAATGTACTTCAATCGCGGTGTTGAAGATAGTGGTCTACACTTTTATCAGGTTATTCAAACGGTACGTGAGGCAGGGCAGATCCCATTTGAGACGATGGCAAACCGTATCTCTGGTTCAGTTCTAGGGCTCTTCGCCGCACTTGCCGGTTATATTGTTCTTGTTATACGTCATAAAGAGTTTATCTTAGCCCTTCCGCTGATCGGCATCGGTGTCTTCTCCTTGATAGGGGGACTACGTTTTACTGTTTATGCCGTACCAGTGGCAGCGATCAGTGCTATATTTTTATTTCATGTCATTGCTATGTATGCGAAAGAGAAGAAGTTTTATTATCTAATACTGGCCTTTTTAACAGCAGCGACGATCTATCCAAATATCACCCACATCATAGGCTATAAAGTCCCTACTGTTTTTATGGCCAAAGAGGTTCAAGTCCTTGATGACTTAAAACAGAGATCTTCTTCGAAAGATTATGTCATCACTTGGTGGGATTATGGATATCCTATCTGGTATTACGCCGATAAAAACACCTTGATCGATGGCGGAAAACACAACAATGACAACTTTATCGTCTCTGAGATCCTGCTCACAACGTCACCGCTTGAAGCCGCACGTCTTTCTCGACTCGCAGTGGAGACCTATGTTGATTCTGACTACAAGATCATTGCCGACACCCTCTTTAAAAACCGTAAAGACGATCAGGTCGATGTGAGTGCCTATCTTGAAAACCTGCGTTACGGCGATGTCCAACTGCCTGAAAAAAGCCGTGACATCTTTCTTTACCTGCCTATGCGAATGTTAGACATCTTGCCAACGGTTAAGATCTTCTCTAATCTGGATCTAAGCACGGGCAAACCGATATCATCTCCATTTTTTTACTCTACTCAACGATTTCAGGACAGCGGCAGTGTTATACAGTTTGGTAACGGGGTGGCACTGCTAAAACAAGAAGGCAAAGTTCAGATCGGCGACCAAAAAGTACCTTTGGGCGAGTTCATCAAGGTGCGATACAATCAAAACGGTAAACTTGACATCAACAGACAGACCGTTACCCCGATGTCACGTCTTACTATTATTTACCTAGAGTCTTATCAGCGGTTTATTATACTTGACAATGAATACCTCAACTCAACGTTTATCCAGATGTTTGTCTTTGAAAACTATGATAAAGAGTTGTTTGAACCGGTAATTCTCGACCCATTGGTAAAAATATATAAACTTAAAATATGAAACTCCTCCTTACGGGTGCCACCGGCTTTATAGGGTCTTCCTTTTACTCAAACTATCATGATAAGTTTGAGATAGAGACCTTCTCCTTTCAAAAAGATCTGAATACACTTTCTATAAGCAATACCGACACACTTGTTCATCTCTCTGCACTTGTTCACAGAATGGATGGCGCTTCTGAAGAGGCTTATAATGAGGTCAATCTTATAAAGACTGTCGCTCTTGCTAAAAAAGCCAAAGACGCAGGTGTAAAACAGTTTATCTTTATGAGCAGTGTCAAAGTCTATGGCGAGGAGAGTGACACACCCTACAATGAGACAACGCCTTGCCATCCCAAAGACCCATATGGAGAGAGCAAGCTAGAAGCTGAAAACGCTCTATTGTCCTTAGAGAGCGAGGCATTTAAAATCACAATAGTCCGTACGCCTGTGGTTTATGGAGAAGGTGTTAAAGCAAATATCTTAAAACTCATTGGCTTGACAGACAACTACTCCTATCTGCCTTTTGGAGGGATAGCCAATAGACGCAGTATGGTCTATGTTGAAAACCTTACACACCTTGTAGCAGAGATCATCGTACAAAAAAAAGAGGGTGTCTTTTTAGCTAGTGATGATCATGCTGTTTCAACAACTCATTTAATACGTTCAATCGCTAAAGCACTAAATAAAAAAATTTTTCTTTTCCCATGTCCTATCT
>JBATWM010000122.1:0-13866 GCA_049672605.1 Sulfurimonadaceae bacterium | reverse complement strand
AAATGGTGGTGACGCGACAGTTCAGCGTACAGACTGGACACTGGATGGATTTAGCCTTACTGCTTCTGCAAACCAGAAAAAAGAGGGTGGTATCTACTTCAAAGACCTTGATGTAACAGCTACGATCTTAAACGGAACGATCGATATGACAGAGTCTCCAGCAGCTAACCTGGGTGCTGGTCTTACAAATGCCGAAGGTGTATTTGCTTCTCCAGTATTTAATAATGTTACTATCCTTGGCAGTCAAACTGTTGATGTTGCTGCAAACAAAAAAGATGGTGACACTACTGATGCCGGTACGACAGAACTAGATACTGCATTTACGGCTGGAACTAACACGTTTACTTCTCACCTATAATCTTTCAATAACTTTAATAGAGGCTCTGCCTCTATCCCCTTTATACTCTTAATATATTTTTATCCTACAACAACTATAACGTCATATTCAATCTTTTGATCAATACTACAGCTAGCTTTCTTAACCCACTAATTCGAATCTTGTTAACTAGATGTGACATAAATGTGTTGTCAATGTAACGCCCTTATAACATCCTTGTAACAAGCCGACTCTATACTTTGTACAAATATGTTAAGGATGACAAATGCGATTTGTACTACTTGGTTCGGCTATGTTGGCAGCGCAGATAAAATTGTCTATATTGTTACTGAGCGTGATGTAGGCACCGCGTGTAAAGAAGCATTCTTGTAACAATTGAGAAACAATTTGGAAAGCCTGTATTTAGGGCTTTCAAGCTGATTTACGACCTCTCACAACCCCTTTTATTTCATGTGTAACCAAAATGTTACACATAAGTAACGTTTGAGTAACCCCTCTCCTCTATTATTCCACCATTAAATTTACTTGGAGAACCCATGTCCACAAAAATGCAAAATATTGCTTTGACGTTGTTGATCGCTGGTACATCGTTGATGGCCAACAGTGACAATATGGCGGAGTCGTTGATGAAGCTTCGTGCAGAGGTTGAGCAGCTTGACAGCTCGATCGCAGATGAGAAAGATGCTTACAAAGGCTCGATGAAATCACTTCGTATGCAAAAAAATGATCTTGAAGCGATCATCGCTAGAGAAGACCTTCGTATTAAACAGCTCTCTGCTGAGATGGCTAAAGTGAAAACAGAGGTCAAAGAGGCGGGCAAGAACTCTGTGGGTCTAAAGCCATTGGTACTTGAAGCGCTGGCAATGTTGGAAAAAGAGATCCAAACGCAGATCCCTTTTAAAACCGCTGACCGCATCGCGGATCTGCAGCGTATTCAAAAGCAGGTCGAGAACGATGAAGTCACAGCCCAAAAGGGGCTGGCGTTGACATGGAACGCTTACGGCGATGCGATCCGTATGAGTAAAGAGAACGGCATCTTCAAACAGACCATCACGCTTAACGGTGAAGACCGTCTTGCCGAAGTTGCGCGTATCGGGACGATGATGATGTACTTTAAAACACCAAACGGTGAGATGGGATATGTCGTTAAAGAGGGTGAGAACTGGAGCTACACGCAGGTTGTAGCAAAAGATAAAAAAGATCAGATCGCTTCTATCTTTGACGCCTTTAAAAAGCAGATTCGTACAGGCTACTTCACACTGCCTAATGCGCTTGCTGTTACGGAGGTGAAATAATGCGTAAATTACTACTGGTCCTACTGTTTGTTACAACAGCACTTTTCGGTGCGACAGATACACAACTTGACCGTGCCTATGCCAAAGAGTTTGCTTTTATGAAAGCACAAAAGAACATGCTTACAAAACGTTTGGAGCGTGTGACAACAGAGAATGCACAGAAACTTGAGGCAGCAAAAGCTGAACTTAACACATTGCAAAACAGCGTTCTTGCAAAACAGAGCCGAAGTGAGAAGATGAACGATCTGCTCTACGCTGCGCAGCAAAACGCACAAAACGTAAGTGATGATGTCTCTATGGTCGAGGCGGTTGTCCTGCAGGCACAATCTGCACTGACACCTTATGGTGTAAAAGTCGAAGCGGATAAAGAGAACTATCAAGCGGCACTTAAAACGATCTTTGAGAAGTCAGAGATGCTGATCAAGCAGCTTTCAAGTATCGAAGTGACTAAGGCACCGTTCTATCTGAATGACGGTACTGAGAAATTGGGAACCGTCGTTAAAGTCGGTAACATCGCCCGCTACGGGGTCGACGGTTCAAACGCGGGTGCTTTGGTACCGGCAGGCGAAGGGAAGTTCAAACTTTATGATGAACAAGCAGCCGTAGAGACAGCTAACGCAATGGCTAAGGCAGAGATGCCGGACACACTGAACATCTTTATCTACGAAAACAGCACCAAAGAGATCGAAGACAAGACCGAGAAGACGACATTTTCAGTGATCGACTCAGGCGGGATCATCGGTTGGGTCATTGTAGGTCTTGGTGCCTTTGGTCTGCTGTTGGCAATCTTTAGATCTATCTTCTTAGTGGGTTCAAACGCGACGACAGCGTCTCTGCCGCAAACTACACTGGTAGAACTGTTAGAGGGTGGACAAGAGCAGGCATTGGACTACCTAAAAGAGAAAAAAGGGGCGACGGCACGTGTACTTAAAGCGACGGTTCGTAACCTTGATGCTGAGCGTGAACACGTCGAAGATGTTGTGATGGAGTCGATCATGCATGAGAGCAGCCGACTTGACCGTTTTGGCTCTGCCATCATGGTGATCGCTGCCGTTGCACCGCTACTGGGTCTTTTGGGTACGGTCACAGGTATGATCGCGACATTCGACATCATCACAGAATTCGGTACGGGTGATCCGAAACTTCTTTCGGGCGGTATCTCGATCGCACTGGTCACAACAGAGCTAGGTCTTATCGTGGCGATCCCTATGTTATTGGTTGGCAACATGCTGAGTGCATGGGCAGAGAAGATCAAAGATGCGATGGAACATTCAGCGCTTCATCTGATCAACGAGTATAACAAGCAGAAGTAATGATAGGCATTTACCTCGAGGGCTTTTTTGACTACATGAACAGCGGCGGCTTCGTCATGTGGCCACTCTTTTTTGCAGCCATGTTTTTGTGGTTCGGACTAGGGTTTAGGTTCCACACCCTAAAGCGCGGCTCACAAAAAAGTGTACGTACACTTATTCGCAAATATCACGAACATAAACGTACAAAGGTCGTTGGTGTCATCGACAGTGCCATTCAAGATGGTATGGAGATCGTTCAGACGTATGGTCGCAATAAAACGGCCCGTAAATTGATCGACGACAAGTTTTACAGCTATGAAACAGAGATCAAAAAGTATTCGAAAATGGTGATGACACTGGTAGCGATCGCACCGCTTATCGGGCTTTTGGGAACAGTGATCGGGATGATCGAGACCTTTGATTCATTAGCGTCAGCATCACTGTTCAGTCAAAGCGGCGGTATCGCAGGCGGTATCTCACAGGCACTTTTTACAACGCAGCTAGGGCTGGTTGTTGCGGTTCCAGGTGTGATCATCGGCCGTCTTTTAGACCGCCGTGGCAATATGATGGAGCTCGAGCTCGAGCAGATCAAAGATATATTATGTACAGAAGATGTAAAGGAAGATCATGAAGTTTAGAAGAAAAAAAGAGCAGGTCAGCGATGTTGACATGTCACCATTGATTGATATGGTATTTATCCTGTTGATCTTTTTTATGGTGAGCTCGACCTTTGTCAAAGATATGAAACTTGACCTTGAACGTCCGGGTGCATCGTCTGCATCACGCGCTTCATCAAAGGTGATCCGTGTCTACATCGACAATACAGGCGAGACCTATGTGGATGGTCAGCCGGTCAAGACCTGGGCGATCCAGGGAAAACTTCGCGACATGATGCGTGCAGCAACAGAGAAGTCTGTTCTGGTTGTAACAGACGATTCGATCGCGGTTGAAAAACTGATCGATGTGGTTGACCAGTGCCGACTTTCGGGTGCAAAAGATGTTGCCGTAGCAACTAAAAAAGAGGTCGGTTAAGGTGCGTAAACCAACACTCGCGACCTACATCAAGTCCATTCTATGGATGATCTTTGGTGTTATCTTTGTCTTTGGTACGGTCATCATTATGAATGAAGCCGGCGGTATACACGAGACCAAGAAAAAAGAGAGCCCGGCTAACTTTGAGATCCAAAAAGTGGTCAAGCCGAAGCCGAAACCAAAACCGAAGCCAAAGCCAGAGCCGAAAAAAGCGCAGACGAAACGTTCTGCACCGACGCCAAACCTGAGTTCTAACCTGGGCGGTATCGATACCGGTCTTGATGCCTTTATGAGTGACGATGCCGGTATGGACGATGCGCTCTTGGGCGATGTCGGCAAAGATGTCGTTATGACCGGTGAATCGGTGGATGTAGCACCTAAGCCGGCACAGCGCTCTGCGATGGAGTATCCAAAAGCAGCGCGAAAGAACGGGGTAACAGGTTATGTCCTGATGAACCTGCTTATCAGCAAAAACGGCCAGGTCGAAAAGGTCAAAGTCCTCCAGTCTGAACCGGCAGGTGTCTTTGACGAGGTGGCAGAAGCGGGTGTCCGCGGCTGGACGTTCAGCCCGGCACAGTATCAAGGCCAGCCTGTAAAAGTGTGGGCAAAACAGAAGATCAGATTCGATCTGCAATAAGAGAAGAGCAATGAAACTATTTTTTATACTATTAACCGCTTTACAACTGAGTGTCTTCGCCGCTGAAAAGAGCAAGAACGATGAGGTCGACCATGTCGCTTTGGCGGCACTATTGATGAAAGACGGTCACTATGCGCGTGCCGCAGAGACACTCAATGAAGCCGATACGACGAAAAAAGATTTTGACTTCGTGCTCTACTATACGGTCAAGGGTCTGATCTTTACAAAACAGCAGCTCTACATGGTAGCCAACGAGCAGTTCTACAAGGCGATCGAAAGCGGGCAGACTGAACCGACGATCTATCTCTATATCGCTCAGAACAACTTCAAGCTGCATGACTACCAGGGCACGATCGATGCCTTGGACAAAGCGGGCGACGTCGCAGCGGCTAAACCGCAGCTTCTGGCGTTGAGAGCCGAGTGTCACTGGAAGCTTGAGCAAAAAGCAGAAGCACTGGATACCCTGGCAAAGGTTATCACGAAGTTCCCGGACTATTTCGGTGTCTATAAACAGCGTTTTAACTACTTTGTCGAGTTGGAGCTTTATCAGAGTGCACTGGAAGATGCCGAGATCTACCTGGCGAAAGAGAAACCGAACGCTAAGACCTACCTGTCATTTGTCGGAGCACTTCGCAAAAGCGGTGCGACGAGCAAGGCGACGAAGCTGGCCGAAGAGGGGAACCTGAAGTTCCTGGAGAGTGCGGAGATGACAGTGATGCTGGCCCACCTCTATCTTGACCAGGAGATGATACAGACGGCAGCGAACCTCTTTGATCAGGCATCGATCGAAGATGCCAAGTACACGAAAGAGGCATCTGAGATGCTGCGCCGTGCCCGTGAGTTCACACTGGCACTGTACAAAAATGCACAGCTTAACGACACCAAAGAGAAGTACAAACAGCGTATCGCCATCTACCTGGAATTTGGTGAGTATGAGCGTGTTGTTGCGACAGACAGTGCACTCGAACGCAGTGGTCTTCTTGAAGATGAGAACATCCGTTACGCCCTGGCTTATGCCTACTATATGACCTCGGATTTCGAAAAAAGTGAAGCGCAGCTCAGAGAACTGACACGTCCTGACCTTTTTGATAAAGCGACGGAGCTGCGTAAAAACATGGAAAAATGCCAAAACAACTCATGGGAATGTGAATTATGAGACTACTACTGATTTTAATGATGTTCGCATCATCACTGCTTGCAATACCGACCGGAGAGCTCTCTCTGTACATTATCAAAGAGGGTAAACCCCTGGCTGAACAGTCGATCGTAATCTTTAAAAGAGATGAGGTTTCGCGTATCGATATGCCTGCAACGTTTAATAAACATGCAGAGTTCATTACAGATAAAGACGGCTTTCTCTACACGGTTCTGCCTCAAGGCACTTACCAGCTGCAGGTCGTTGCCAAAGAAGAGGGCAGACCTCAAGCCTTCGTCAAAAAAAGCTTTGTGATCAAAGAGAACAAAGAGTCTCAACTGATTATCTCACTTAAAAAAGATAACACGGTTGCTTTTGTTGATGAAGAGGCACCAAAGAGTGCTGAGCAAAAGAGCAGTGACGAGATCAAGTCTGCAGCAAAAGGGGTTGTTGCCATTGAGCTTCGTTCGTCTGAAGATGACAAAGCGATCCAAAATGCCCGTATCTTTGTCAAAGGTCTGAAAATTGATGTTAAAAGTGACACAAAAGGGTATGTAGAGCTGACTGTTCCTGAAGGCAACCAGACCATCTCTATCATACACAGTGACTTCAGTTCACAGACGATCAAAGTCACCGTTTTGGCTAATGAGACACTCAACAAATTGGTTGAGATGTCACCGGCTTCTATGGAGCTTGATGAATTCGTTGTTCTGGCACCGCAGGTCGAAGGAAGTGTCGCTTCATTGACGGCTGAAAAGAAAAACAGCAGTGCGATTGCCGACATCTTAGGTTCAGAGCAGATGGCTAAAAAGGGTGACTCGAATGCAGCATCAGCACTGAAACGTGTCTCTGGGGTTACCTTGGTCGATGGTAAAAACATCTACATTCGTGGTTTGGGCGAACGATACTCGAATGTTGAACTCAATTCGATGCATCTTCCATCACCAGACCCGGTTAAAAGGGTTGTCCCACTTGATATTTTTCCTTCAGGTGTCATTGGTAGTCTGAAGGTTCAAAAGACCTATTCAGCAGATATCCCAGGAAACTTTGCCGGTGGTTACATCGATATTCGTACTAAAGAGGACATCTCTGAAGATTATGTCAAGTTGCAATTGGCGCTTAAGGCACACAGTTCAGCACTCGACGGCACACAAGGGAACTACTATCAGGGTGGGTCTACTGACTTTTTAGGCATTGATGATGGGACACGAAGTATCCCTCAGACTATTTTAGACAATGGAGAGGTTGTCGTTGGTGAAAAGCCACCGCGTTTTTCACCATTTGGTACAGGCTTGAGTCAAGATGATATCTTGTCAATGACAAAAGAGCTTGCAGAGCGTAAGATCAACACACATCAAGGTAATGTTCCCCTTGGTGGAAAAGGTGCTCTTGAAGTTTCTAAGAAGTTTGAGCTTAACAGTGACCACTCTATTGGTTTGTTGGCTAACTACACGTACGATCAGAGTCACAAACATATTACAGAAGAGTTCTACGGCTATTCAATGGATGGCTCTGGTAATATTTCTGACGAAGCAGACACCTATGGTGAGAATGCACGTACCTATTCACAATACAAACAGAGTTTTATGTTAAACCTCGGTTATAACTATGCAGACATCTTTAAGATCAAGTACACAACCCTTTACCTTTTAGACACACTTGAGAGAACACGGATCACGGATGGCATTATCGGCTCTAACTATGATCTTCAACGTTTTTATTCATTGGATTGGGAAGAGCGTAGACTTTTCTCTAATCAGGTAACAGGTGCGTATAATCATCGTCTCTGGAGCGATGCAACGCTTGACTTCGGAGCAGAGTGGTCATTTGCCAGTTTCAATCAGCCTGACAATGTCAAGTATGAGTACATTGACAACTCTGGAACAGGCAACCACTATGAGTTGAAGACACAATCAGCGCAAAATCTTATTCACCATAATATGACGTCTGATGATGATGTCATGAGTCTCTATTTAAAAGAGCAAGCGGAGATGAACCTGCTGAGTAAAGAAGACACGATTGAACTAGGGTTTAACTTTACAACCAAGACACGTGAATCACGATCAAATAAGTTCTATATGAAGGCAAATAAAGCAACAAATATCACGCAAGAAGATCTTGAAAAAGATCCTGACTATATTCAGGACAAATACATTATCAATAGTACAGACACCTATTTTAACTCCACCTTTCTGGTCGATACACTGTTTAGCCCGAGTGACTATTATGATGCAGATCTTGTTGAAACAGGTCTCTATCTTAAAACAGCACTTCACCCAACTGAAAACATTGAGGTCGTACTGGGTGCCAGACAAGCCAATCTAACACAGACGCTCCATGAATACCAGATCGATCCTGCAACGGGTAATGTTATTATTGTTGACAATGACCTGGTCATCAACAAGTTGTTGCCACAGTTGGATGCACGTTATAAGTTTACGGAAGATGATCAGTTGCGTTTTGGATTTTCTGAGACCTATGTCTATCCTGACTTTAGAGAGTTCTCAAGTTCAGGGTACTTTCACCCCGATGAAGCAGCAACGGTTATCGGTAATCCTAACTTGGTATCGACAGATATCATGAATCTCGATACACGTTTTGAACACTACTATTCACCAACAGAGAGTTGGTCAACGGCGCTGTTTTATAAATATTTAGACAATCCGATCGAAGATGTATCTGTACCGTCAACATCACTGCCTGTCTATTCGTATGCCAATACAGATTCTGCAACTTTGGTGGGAATCGAGCTGGATATCTATAAAAACTTTGATTTTATCAGTAGAGATTACAGGTATTTCTTTGCTTCTGCCAATTTTACCTATACCCATTCTGACGTGACCTTAAGTGAAGAGCAGACAGAACAGTTCACAACGGACCATCGTGCTCTTCAAGGGCTCTCTCCAATGGTCTTTAATGCGAGTCTTGGATATGACAATACGGATGGACGTTCTATCAATATTGCGTACAATAAGATGTCTGATCGTATTCGTAAAGTAGGGCTTAAAAATGGGGTGCAAGAGTACCCGGACCAATATGAGATCCCGCCGCATATTCTTGACTTTACCTGGCAAGAACGTATTATGGAATCAATGGATATGCGCTTTAAAGCGAGAAACCTTATAGACGGTGATATCGTTTGGCTGGAAGGCGACAATGTAACGAAACGCTATAAGGCTGGACGTTCATTTGAGATTTCGGTAAGTTATAAATATTAATGCGTTATCTCTTTGTTCTATCTATAGCATTGAGTGTACTGGATGCTCGTGTGTTTGTGGACAATTCTACTGCCTTTATGTGGCAGGATGTTGCTGAGAACCGCGGGGTCATCTTGACCTGGGGCGAGGCTAAAGAGAACTGCGAAGAGCTAGATCACGAAGGCTTTGATGACTGGTGGCTGCCGAGTGAGAGTGAGATGTCGACGATTGTCGACACCTCTCGTCCTACAGGGCGCAAGATCAAAAAAGGCTTTGTCTATTACAAAAAAAATGCCACTTATTGGACCTCCGGTACCTACGCCTGGAATGCCCCGCACGCCTGGGTTGTCGACTTTGGAAACGGGGCCAGCTACACCTTGCCAAAAGAGGAGCGCCGTTTTGTCCGCTGTGTCCGCTGCAGTGATTTTAAAAAGTGTATCGAACTGTTTTATGAGAAGTAATATTGCTATTTAACCCCCTTTTCAACACTTCAAAGGCATAATCGCGTATTAATAATAGAGATTACCGCTAATTATAGGGATGTGCTTATGCTAGATTTTGCAAAATTTGTCAAATATTCAAAACCGGGGCCTCGTTACACCTCTTATCCGACAGCTTTAGAGTTTAACGATGCTTTTATGTATGATGCCTACATCAACAAGCTTGAGGCGCAAGATAGCTCTCGTCCGCTTTCACTCTATTTTCATCTGCCGTTTTGCCGTAATGCCTGTTATTTCTGTGGCTGTAATGTTGTCTTTACCTCTAAAGAGGACAAGATGCTGCGTTATATGGAGTACCTCAAACGTGAACTAGAGATATTGACGAAACACATCGACACATCACGCGAGGTGATCCAGATGCACTTTGGCGGCGGAACACCGACCTTTTTCAGTGCCGAGCAGCTCAAAGAGATCATTTTGATGATCAAAAGCCATTTCAAGAACTTTAGAGACGATGCCGAGATCTCTTGTGAGATCGATCCGCGTCACATTAACGAAGAGCAGATGAAGGTGATGAGCGAGCAGGGCTTTAATCGTGTCAGCTTCGGTATCCAGGACTTCAATGAAAAAGTGCAGGTTGCTGTCCACCGTGTTCAGCCCTACGATGAGACAAAAAATGCGATGGACCTGGCACGCAAGTACAAGATGGTCTCAGTCAACGTTGACCTGATCTACGGTCTTCCTTACCAGACACTTGAGACCTTTAAAGAGACGCTCAGACTCTCCTTGACACTCGACCCTGACCGTTTTGCCGTCTTTAACTATGCGCACGTGCCATGGCTTAAAAAGACGATGCGCAAGATCGATGAGACAACCCTGCCTCTGCCGGATGAAAAGTTGCAGATCATGCAGTACACTATCGACTTCTTAACGGAGAATGGTTACAAGATGATCGGTATGGACCACTTTGCCAAACCCGAAGATGAACTTTTTAAAGCCATTGAGAAGGGTGAACTCCACCGTAACTTCCAGGGTTATACGACCAAAGGCGGTGCAGACCTTGTCGGCGTCGGCCTGACTTCTATCGGTGAAGGCAGCGACTACTATGCGCAGAATTTCAAAGATATGAAAGAGTACGAAGCGGCTATTGATGCAGGCAGACTGCCGTTTGAGCGGGGTGTCGCACTCAATGAAGACGATATGATCCGCCAGCATGTCATCATGGAGCTGATGAGTAACTTCAAAATGGATATCAGACGTTTTAATGCAGACTTTGACGTTGATTTTAACAGCTATTTTGCAGACGATCTTCCTGCCCTGCAGCCATTTATTGATGAATCTTTGGTGAGTGTTGATGCTGATCATATTGCCTGTTCAGAGACAGGAACCCTGTTGATCCGTAATATTGCTATGGTGTTTGATGCCTACATGAACAAACATGCCGGTTCTAAAAAGACCTTTTCAAAGACGGTGTAGATGAGCAGCATTCAAAAACGACCCGAAGATATCTTTAACTACGCGCAGACAAGCGACGAGTGCATTAAGTGCGGTATGTGTATTCCGGTCTGTACCATCTACAATGTCAATCATGATGAAGTCACGTCGCCACGCGGCTTTATAGACCTTTTGGGTGCGTATCAACAAGGCAACCTTGAGCTCGACAAAAATGCCAAAGATATCTTTGAGAGCTGTTTTCTCTGTACCAACTGTGTCGACATCTGTCCAAAGTCACTGCCGACTGACATGATCATCGAGCAGGTCCGTGCCGACATTGCTGACAAGTTTGGTATCGCTTGGTTTAAAAGAGCCTTTTTCTATCTACTTCGTCACCGTTTTACGATGGATCTGCTTTTTAAATTGGGCTATGTCTTCCAAACCTGCGGCTTCAAAATAAAAGCGGAACAGAACTCAATGGAGCCGCGGTTCAGACTGCCTATTATCAAAAAAGATCGTATGCTGCCAAGTATGGGTAAGACCTCATTTCTAAATGCTAATCCTGAAAACATAGAAAATGGCGGCAAACGTAAAGTCGCTATCTTTATCGGCTGTCTTGCCAACTATAACTATACCGAGATCGGTAAAGGGCTTTTGAGTATCTTGGAAACGCTGGAGATCGATGCGTTCATTCCTAAAAAGCAGCTCTGCTGCGGGGCTCCGGCCTACTTTACAGGTGACTTTAACACTGTAGACAACAATGCCAAAAAAAATATCGAGTACTTTGAGACTTTTATTGATGATGTTGAAGCGATCATCATTCCTGAAGCGACCTGTTCTGCGATGATCAAGATCGATTATGAACACTACTTCCATGACCAGCCAGAGTGGTTAGAACGAGCTAAAAAGCTTAAAGGCAAGATCTTTATGGCGACAGAGTGGCTGGAACATCATACGCACTTGGAACACCTCTTATCGTCAAAAGGCAAAAGTGATCTTGTTGTGACCTATCACGACCCGTGCCACGCAAGAAAGATGCAGGGGATTCACAACGAACCGCGTACCTTGATCAAACAAAACTATGTATTGACCGAGATGAGTGATCCTAATGTCTGTTGTGGCTTTGGCGGGGTGACGATGCAGACAGAGAAGTACCACTTTGCTAAAGCAGCGGGTGTTCCCAAGGCGGCGATGATCAAAGCTACGGGTGCAGAAGTCGTCTCGGCAGAGTGCTCGGCCTGTCGTATGCAGATCAACGACTCTCTCTATCAGGCAGAGGTCGCGACGATCTTTAAAAACCCTATAGAACTTATTGCTGAAGCGCTTAAAAAGTAATGTTAGACGAGCATATAGCAGACTTGGATAGACTTATTGAAATTGTTCCAGGTAAACGTTCTGGTAAGGCATGTATAAAAGAGAGTCGTATTGCTGTCAATGATGTTTTAAGTATGCTTACCGAAGGTATGAGTAGTAGTGAGATACTTGAATATTTTCCTGTTCTAAAAGAAGACCATATATTGGCATGTTTGGCGTATGAAGCAAAAAATGGTCTTGTTAATGAATAAACTTCTTATCGTCTGGTCGACTGAAGAGATAGAGGTCGCTAAAAAGATGGTACTGCTTTATGGCAGCGTTATTTTGCCCCGTGGTTATTGGGATGAAGCGCATCTGATGATCTGGGGACCATCTGCGAGAGCCTTGGCTGAGAACAGTGAACTTCAGAATATGCTTAAAGTGGTGCAAGAGAGCGGGGTAGAGACCTCCGCTTGTGTTGTCTGCAGTGATGACTACGGTGTGAGTGACAAGTTGGAAGCACTGGGTGTCAAGACAACCCATACGGGCGAGTTTTTGACTGAAGCCCTTCAAAACGACTGGAAAGTGATCACCTTTTAAGGACAGTAATGGAATTTTGGAACCACATATACGAAAATTTTGACCCTATCGCTTTTACGATCTTTTCATTCCCGGTACATTGGTATGGAATGATGTATGTTCTGGCGCTTGTCAGTGCGCTCTATGTTGCAAAAAGCATTGTAAAACGAGACAAGTTGCCTATTCAACAAGCACAGTTGGATGACTACTTTATCTATATTGAAGTTGGTATTATCTTAGGGGCACGTTTAGGGTACATTCTCTTTTACGATCCTAGTACCAGCTACTATCTGACGCACCCATGGCAGATATTTAACCCTTTCAACCAAGATGGCGAGTTTGTAGGAATTCGCGGTATGAGTTATCACGGTGCGGTCATCGGATGGTTTTTAGGCTCGCTTTACTACCACAAACGCCACAAAGAGGTCTCTTTTGGGATTATTATGGATGTCGTGGCCTTAGCTGTACCGATAGGTTATATGTTTGGACGTATCGGTAATTTCCTAAACAAAGAGCTTATCGGACGTACTACTGATCTGCCTTGGGGAATTTACGTGGACGGTGTGTTGCGTCACCCGTCACAACTCTATGAAGCAATCCTTGAAGGTCTGGTTGTCTTCTTGGTCATCTATCTCTATCGAAACTACAAACGCTTTAACGGCGACCTTATTTTACTGTACGGTTTTGTATATGGTTTGATGCGTTTTACAGCTGAACTCTGGCGTCAGCCCGATGTACAGCTAGGCTTTTTGTTTGGCGGATGGTTGACTATGGGGCAGATACTCAGTGTTATGATGATGCTGACCGCTGTAGTACTTTGGTTCTATTTTGATAAGAAGTTAGTGAAAAAAGCGTAGCTATTTGAGTCTACTGCGCCATCTTTCATTAAACATTATCTCTACATTGTGAATATATATTTGCGATCGACTTAAATAGTCATAGGCTCAACTTTAATCTTGAACATAAATCTCCTCTTCGTTTAAACTGTGATTCCCCGAACTTTTTTACGACTCGTAACCTAGCTACTCCCATGCATTTCACTCTCTGTCGCGTCAGAGATGAAACCCGTGACGTTAAAGAGCTAAAGTTCAATGCAGGGTGGCACTTAAAGAGTTGAAACTCTATGCAGGACGGAACTAAATTACGTATCGTAAAATGCCACATCGTAAAAAGCCAACTGCTTGGCTTTTATAGG
>JBATWM010000121.1:0-11235 GCA_049672605.1 Sulfurimonadaceae bacterium | reverse complement strand
TGATGGCACTGTCTTTTTCAATGAAGAGATCTTGACGGGGTATGTACGCCTCAGGCTGATAGTAGTCATAATAGGAGATAAAGTATTCGACATGGTTGTTAGGAAAAAAGCTTTTAAACTCACTGTATAACTGTGCAGCAAGGGTCTTGTTGTGGGTCATGATGATGGTTGGCATCTTGACGTTTTCAATGGTCTTGGCCATGGTGTAGGTCTTACCGCTACCCGTCACGCCTTCTAAGGTCTGATAACGGTTACCTTTCAAGATACTCTCTGAAAGAGCTTTAATAGCCGTAGGCTGATCACCAGCGGGTTCGTACTCGGTTTTTACAGTAAACTCAGCCAATGGTTACCTTTTTCTCGTTTTAAAACTATTCTGAAATTATAGCTAATTTGCTGTTTTTAATGGAGTTTTTGGCCATTTTGCTGGCAGGATAATCATGCCCCTCTTTTTTGCACAACTCGATATTTAGCTTCTCGCTGGGTTGAGCAGTTGCTCTTATTAACACGTTACACGGATTAAGTAGATACCTTATAAAGCAATAACCGCATCACTCTTCTATTACGTATAATCTGCGTAATCTGTTGATTAAAAGCTCGTAGTTAAATAGTGTTTGAGGTACCATTGATAAAGATTAAAACTATTTAATATCATTCATTATGCACTTTATGATAAAATCATAATCAACAAAATTAATTACAATGAGAATATATGCAAGAGTCAACCACCCTAGAAAAATTAAGCCAAAAAGTAAGTCAAATGTTACGCAATTACGATGAACTGCGTATGGAAAATGCACAACTAAAAGAGAATGTAGAACTGTTAGAGTCGGAAAATATCTCAAAAGAGGCCATTGTAACACGCATGCAAGACGAGCTCCTAGAAAAAGATCGTGAGATCGAAGAGATCGTCAACAAGATCGAGAGTATTTTAGGTTAATCATAGAGTCATGATAAAAATAGATGGGAGTAGATAGATGAGTAAAAAAGTATCACTCACCATCAACGGCAGCCGTTTCGATATCGAACTCGAAGATGCCTTTGCCACCTACTTGACCCAGCAGATGAAAAAAGATTTTAACACTGACGGAAATAACGATGCAAAGACACTGTTGTATGCTTATGTTCGTAGAAATGCCGAGCTTTTTAAACAAGAAGAAGAGATCGATATGATGTTGAAAAAGTTTAGTAATGAGCTTAAGTAGAAATAATCTATTAAAGAATACAGTAGTGTGTAAGTAGGTCTTCTCGTTAACCATTATGTGTAACATAACCAATGCCACAACACCGTCACCTCAGACTTGATCTGAGCTCCACAATTCATACGGCGTATAAAATTTGTAGGTTCACCCAAGGGCACTTCGCTCCACTCCCCGGCTGAAGTCCGCAATGACAGTACTTATAGAGTTTAAAATTTCTACCAAACGCATATAGAACTAAACTTTAAGTAGGCTACAGAACACTTCCAAAGTTTTACTATACCTTTTGGCCCCTCAAATTTATTCGAGGTAACAGGTTGTTGTAACGTTTGAACTGATTTAGACTTGAGCAAGTTCGAGCGTTCAGAGTTGACTTCTCAAATATATGCTGACATAGATCATACTTGATTCACCATTCACCATTCACCATTCACCATTCACCATTCACCATTCACCAATGTCCTATAAATTAACTTTCTCAGCAGACTATAAGAAATATTGATTCATAATGAGCCCAAGGTTGCAAGAGTAACCAAATTTTTAATTTCAAGGAGTTCTTATGAAAAGAGCTGGTTTTACAATGATCGAATTGATCTTCGTTATCGTTATTTTAGGTATTTTGGCAGCGGTTGCGCTTCCTAAGTTTGCTGGTGTTTCTGACCAGGCTAATGCACAAAAGTGTAATGCGTTTGTTGGTACACTAAACCGTACAATTGGATCATCTATGTGGTCTGAATCAATTGCAGAAGAGACTGATGGTCTTGTAGATATTGCTACTATTACAGTTTCTGACCACATTGCGCTAGATGACATTCCTATTGCATGTTTGGCTACGCCTTCTGTAGCTGTAACTGACGGTACTGAAATTTTTGACGCTACGTCTGCTATTACGTTTGGTACTAGTACATATGACTTGAACTTTACTGATGGTAACTTGTCTGATGCTCCACGTTGGACTTGGGAAAAACAGTAAATTTCTAACAAGCATGAGGGTTCCCTCATCTTGTTTCCTTATTCCCAAACCTAGTCTTGGGAATGTATACAATACTTAAACTTTCTAACACCCATTAAAATTTAGCCAGATTTTTTATTTCCGACCTCCAAAATTATCTTTTTTGCTCATCTTTATACTTGATTTTACAAAACTTCAGCATATCAATTAAACTCTTACTACATATTTCCAAGTGGTTGGTTGAGTAATTTAGCTCTAACATAGGTCCATTGTTTTACAATAACGTTTAATTGGAAAGAGTTGAGTTAGTATATTTTTTGTAAAATAATGGTATAGTAATTTATTATATATATTGAATAGTGCATTGAAGGGGCCCATATGAAACGAAACGCATTTACCTTAATTGAACTTATCTTTGTTATTGTCGTGCTAGGTATTTTGGCAGCGGTTGCAATTCCAAGATTAGGTGGAAATATAGAGCGCGCTCAGATTGCAAAAGCGCAGGGTGATGTGGCTGCGATTCGCGCCTCTATCGCAAGTGCACGCCAAAAGATGTTGGTTACGGGTACAAATGCTTATCCGACTGCTTTAGATGCTGGTGTCGGTACAGGTGCTGGTGTTAAGCTTTTTGATACAAATGGTTCGATTCAAATAATGACATACCCTGTTTATTCAGGCAGTGGTAGCGGAGATTGGATAAAAACAGCAGCAAACAGCTATACATTTACTGTAGTGGAGACGCCTGTCCCTTTTACCTATACTGCAGCCACGGGTGTATTTGACTGTACCCACGGTTCGGGAAACCAAGAACAGATATACTGCTCAAGAATCACTGAATAGTTTTTTAATTTATTTTCTCACTTTGTCAAACTCTTTTAAAAGTTAAAGTATAATTAGCCTTATATAAAGGATGTGCTTGTACTTTTATGAGATCTCTCTACTTAATTCTCCACTTGAACCTTTAACGTATAGTTCAACTCTTGCCCTAAAAACTGGAGACGAAGTGAATGTTCAACTTCGAAACCGCTCTTTATGCGGGGTTGTTGTTGCCCAATGTGAAGAGCCAACGTTTCAAACTACTGATATAGAATCTACAACCGTTAACTACTTCTCAAAACTGCAGATAATGATGGCCAAGTTTATTGCAGAGTACTATTTCTGTTCGCTTGGCGAAGCGTTGAACCTGTTTGTGCCTTTTAGCGAGGAAGAGGAATCAGGGAGTAGCGAAGAGAAAAAAGGGGAAAGTGCTAACTTGCAAGAGTCCAGTATCTCTCTATCTGATAAGCAGAGCGAAGCGTTGACTTTTCTGCAGAAGTATCCTGTCTCGCTGCTGTTTGGCGACACCGGTTCAGGAAAGACCGAGATCTATATGAAATATTTTGAAGAGGTTATAAGAGAGGGTAAGAGAGCGATCTTTTTGATGCCTGAGATCTCATTGACACCGCAGATGCAGATCCGTCTGGAAGAGCATTTTGGTGATGCGGTGGTGATGTGGCACTCTAAAGTGACTAAGCCGCAAAAAAAGAAGCTGTTAGAGCGCATTTATAATGGCTCAGCAAATATCATTGCCGGCGCCCGTTCAGCACTCTTTTTGCCGGTGGAAGATCTGGGGCTCATTGTAGTAGATGAAGAGCATGACGACAGCTACAAAGCTAATGCCCGTCCACGCTACCATGCACGGGATATGGCGATTTACATGGGTCAGCTCTATAAGGTACCTGTTGTTTTAGGCAGTGCAACACCATCCCTGAGTTCCTATGTAAAGTTTCCATACTGTAGGCTTAAAGGTGGGCACTTTTCCTCTGACAGAGAATTTACGTTTGAGTCATGCCGTGAAGAGATCACGGCTAGTGTTGAAGCAGCAATTGTACGGACAAAGGCTAATGATGAGCAGGCGATGCTCTTCATTCCGACGCGTGCCAATTTTAAGTATCTGATCTGTGCCGCCTGTGGACATACGCATTCCTGTCCCTACTGCAGTGTCGGTATGAGTGTGCATCGAAAAAGTAATGCTATTAAGTGTCACTACTGCAACTTCTCAGAACGTATTCCATCTCAATGCAGTGAATGCGGGCATGAGATGTTGACATCGAACCGTTTAGGCACGGCAGAAGCTGTCCACTTTTTTGAAGAGAACCACCCAGCCATTAGAGTAGGTCAGTTTGACCGCGATGCTATCAGCACGCAAAACAAACTCAAAAAACTGCTTAAAGCCTTCAATGCTAAAGAGATCGATCTACTTATAGGGACACAGATGCTCTCAAAAGGACATGACTATCATGATGTAACCTTAGCGGTCATCTTAGGGCTTGATAATCAACTCAACATGAGTGATTATCGGGCAAGGGAAAAGACCTTGTCATTACTAATTCAGATCGCAGGAAGAAGTGGGCGTAAAAAAGCAGCAAAGGTGTTGGTCCAAAGTTATAACAGAGAGTTTTTTGAACCCTATCTTGGCAACTATGAGCAGTTCTTGGAAGATGAAAAGCAGTTTCGAAAAGGTCTGTACCCTCCATACAAAAAGTTGGCACGTATTTTGTTCGCACATAAATATGCAAACAGAGCTGAAGAGGCGATGCAAAAGATGGTTGAAAACCTTCGTCAATTTCAAGCAGTCGAGATCATCGGTTATGGGGTTTCTCAAATAGAGAAGATCGCCAATAAGTACCGATATCAGATACTGCTGCGTGCAGATAAAAGTACCGACCTTATACAAGCGATCAAAGGCAGTAAGGTTGATCTCGTTGAGATCGATATGGATCCAATAGAGTTTATATAGGCGATGTCAAGCTCTAATTACTAAAAAACACCATTATAAGTCTGTATTTCAGTAGGTTTAATTTTATTTAACACTAGAAGTTGTATCATAAAGTAAACTACATGGAAAAGAGTTCTAATGAAAAGAGATTGGTCCGTTTTTAGAATCACTATTTTGCTTTATGCCATCGTTATTCTGCTTCCGCTTAACTATTATTTTGCAAACCTTTCATTTGAGAGTATGAAAAGTGATGGTGTGACAATGAACCGTTTAGTCTATATCAATGGAACAATACAGCGCGTTATTGGACTGGAAGATGCTTCAGAGAGGCAACGTCTTATTAATGAGATAGAGATGTCTTTTAAAGCCATAGACCATGACTTCCTGCAAGCATCGGCCAATACAGAGTATGTGGTCCTATTTCGTGCAAATGAGGGCTATAGTGCCATGATCGAGGCTTGGATAGGCCTGAAAATGGCATTCGAGAAACAAGACCTAGCCAGTGCACTCGGGGATAAATGCTGGAGAGAAGTCAATAGTTTTTCTAAAATGGCCGAAGAGATGCTTGCTTATAAAAGTGAGACTATGCTTGATAGGCTCTATCTCTCATTGATCTTTACGATGCTCTCTGTCATAGCACTTGTATTTTTAATCCGGTTCTATATACGTATCCAGATCCAAAAACATGCGATTCACGACCATGTTACCGGGCTTTATAATAAAAAATATTACAACGAAGCCTTGCAGAAGGCTAAACTGCTTGCAACACGTCAGGAGAGTCCTCTTTCGTTATTGGTCTTATCGTTTGACAAGTATGATGAGCTAAGTAAGAGTATCGATAAAAAGCAATTTGAATCATTTCTACAAGAGTTCAGTGAACAGTTTCGTGAATTTTTTAGACAAAGTGACACGATCTGTCGGATTGAAGCCAACTGTTTTGTTGCCATTACTCCTGATGCCAATATTGAAAACGAACAAAAACTAGCGCTTCGTTTGGAAAAACAGTTGAATATACATCAATTTGAACTAAAAACAGCAGTTGAACTGCGTATAGGTGTTGCCAGCTATCATAAAGACAGCGGCATGCCGCTTTTAGAAGAGGCGCAAGAGGTCATGAAACGAAATAGCTCAGTTAGTATTGGAGGTCGTTTATGAAACGAAGTGCCTTCACCTGGATTGAACTTATCTTTGTAATCATTATTTTAGGTATTCTCGCAGCTTCAGCTATTGCCAAACTGGGTGGTATGTCTGAACGTGCGACCGAGGTTAAGCTAAAAGCTTTTAAAGGCACTTTGAATCGTACCTCTGGGGCTGGTTTCTGGTTTCGGTCGATTGAAGACGGTTTGGACGGAAATGTCTCAAATCCTGCCTATGATCTGATTATTGAGCAATATATCGAGATCGTTCCTGGGTATACAACAGGACCATCTCTGGTAAACTGTAATGCAACTGGAGACGGAGTGTTTTTGACCTATCCTTTTACGGTAACATATGAGATTCATTGTAAAAATGGGACGCCTTTTGAAAGTCCTAGATTCCGATTGTACAATGTTGATGAAAGCATCTATATTGACTAACATTTTACGGATGCATTAGCTCTTTCCTCTCAACTCCCTCTAACGCGCTTCGCGCTAAAATCCTTTTACCAGAGGAACTGTAATCCATGATTGAACGCGTAAAAACTAAAAAAATATATGTCGGTGATGTGGCTGTCGGCGGGGATGCTCCTATCTCTGTGCAGTCTATGACCTACTCTCAGACTCATGATGTTGCGGCGACGGTGGAGCAGATCAACCGTTTACACTTTGCCGGGTGTGATATTGTTCGTGTAGCCGTACCGGCCATGGAAGATGCTTTGGCACTTAAAAGCATTAAAGAGCAGATCTCTCTGCCGCTTGTCGCGGACATTCACTTTAACTATAAACTGGCACTTGTTGCGGCCGAAGTAGTAGACTGTATCCGAATTAACCCGGGCAATATCGGTGAGCAGTCACGTGTCAAAGACATCGTCAAGGCGTGTCAGGAGCGTAATATTCCGATCCGTATCGGGGTTAATGCCGGTTCATTAGAGAAGCAGTTTGAAAACAAGTATGGACAGAGTGCGGAGGGGATGGTCGCTTCAGCTGAGTATAACATCAAGTTTTTGGAAGATCTTGGCTTTAGTGATATCAAGGTCTCTTTGAAAGCTTCTGATGTTCAGCGTACGGTTGATGCGTACAGAATGCTGCGTCCTAAAAATGAGTACCCATTCCACCTTGGTGTTACCGAGGCGGGAACGATCTTTCATGCAACGATTAAAAGTGCCATTGGTCTAGGAACACTTCTACTTGACGGTATCGGTGATACGATGCGTGTTTCGATTACAGGTGAACTTGAAGAAGAGATCAATGTCGGTCGTGCTATTTTAAAGGACAGTGGCGCAATGCCAGAAGGGCTGAATATCATCTCTTGTCCGACCTGTGGACGTATTGAAGCAGACTTAGTAAGTGCGGTCAGTGAGATCGAAGAGCGTACTAAACACATAAAAGCACCGCTCAATGTCTCTGTAATGGGATGTGTTGTGAATGCGATCGGCGAAGCGGCACATGCAGATGTTGCGATAGCTTACGGAAAAGGTAAGGGCTTAGTCATGGTCAAAGGCGAGGTTGTGGCTAATTTGGATGAGGCTGATCTTGTTGAGCGTTTTGTTAAAGAAGTAGAGCAGATGGCTGAAAAGCAAGAGAAGGAGAGTTAATGGAAGAGTCCCTCTATAATTTGGCTTTTGAGCGTTCTATATTAAGTTCGATCATTTTCGAGCCGACTCAATTTGATGACCTTGAAACGATTTTAAAAGTAGATGACTTTTATCTGCCGGCACATCAAGATATCTATAAAGCAATTGCGGCGTTAGTGCATAGAGATGAGCCGATCGATGAAGAGTTCATCAAAAAAGAGCTGAGCCAAAAGAAGAAATTTGATGAAGCGGTGATGCTGGATATTCTTTCGGCAAACCCAATCTCTAACACTAGAGCTTATGTTAACGAGATCAAAGACAAATCCCTTAAACGCCACCTCTTGACACTCACAACCGAGATCAAACGGGTCACACTTGAAGAGGAGCTTCCAAGCAGTGAAGTGGTCGATATGGTGGAGAAAAAACTCTACGCTATTACCCAAGACTCGCAGACCAGTGACTTTAAAGATGCGGACCAGGTGACGCTTGAGACGATGAACTACATTGCGGAGATGAAGGCACGTGGCAACACGGTACTCGTTGGGGTTGATACCGGTTTTGAAGAGCTTAACAAGATGACGACCGGTTTTGGTAAAGGGGATCTTGTTATTTTAGCGGCGAGACCGGCTATGGGAAAAACTTCATTTGCACTTAACATCGTTCAAAACCTTTTAGACAAAGGCAAAGGTGTCGCCTTTTTCTCTCTGGAGATGCCGGCTGAACAGCTTATGCTTCGTCTCTTGAGTATCAAGACCTCGATCGGTCTTCAAAAACTGCGTGTAGGTGACATGAATGATGATCAGTGGTCACGTCTCAACACGGCTGTTGAGCAGATGCAGCACACTAAACTATTCGTGGACGATCATGGCTCCCTCAACATCAATCAGCTGCGTTCAAAACTGCGTAAGTTAAAAGGCAAACATCCTGAGATCGAACTCTGCGTAGTGGACTACATCCAGATTATGAGCGGTACGGGCAATAAAGACCGTCACTTAGAGGTCAGTGAGATGTCACGTGGTCTTAAGATGCTTGCGCGTGAGCTTGAGATGCCGATAGTCGCGCTCTCACAGCTTAACCGTGGACTGGAATCACGTAACGATAAACGACCGATGCTGAGCGATATCCGTGAGTCGGGTTCGATCGAGCAGGATGCCGACATCATCATGTTTGTCTACCGTGATGACGTCTATCTTTATAAAGAAGAGAAAGAGCGCGAAAAGGCAGCAAAGGCTGAAGGTAAAGAGTTTACCCCGACCTATGTTGAAAAAGAGGAAGAGGACGCTGAGATCATTATCGGTAAACAGCGTAATGGACCAACCGGGCATGTTAAGCTTCTTTTCCAGAAGAAGTTGACGCGGTTTGTTGATAGACCGGCTTATAATGCTGTTGAGGTTGCCTATGAAAATGTGGACACATCATCCGCACAAATGAACGTCTCAATGCCAACTATCTAAAAAAATTCCAGCTTCGGCACACCTTGCACGAAAGTCTAGCTCTCGGCGTACCGATGTACGCATTCGGCTAGACATTTCGCACAATCTGCACCAAATCTGGAACTTTTTACTGTACAAGAACTGAGTAAGATGAGCTGGGTCTGCCCCCTTGGGTATCGCCATCTTTTTATAATCCAACATCCAACATCCAACATCCATATTAAACATATTATGTTATAGTATTCCACTCTCTTAGATTGGATTGTCGTGATATTAATAAAGCCGTCCCTTTTAATCGGGCGTGAATACCTCTATTTCTTTCTGCTCTCTTTTACACTTCTGTTTTTTTCGCTATCTATAGAGTTTTATCACTATACAAAACTGACACAATTTGATGATGCTGTTATAGAGGTGGATGTGTTAAAACACTATACAAAAAGCAATGAGGGTAGAAGATACGAGGTTTTAAAGCTTCAAACAGGCGAGGGTGCAACGTTTTATATCACCTCTAAATCCCCACTGAAAGAGCTTGTCGGGTATAAGACTAAGGTGTGGGTAAAGACAAAGTATATTAGCTTTTTTGAATACATCAAAGGGTTCGCGACCAAAGGCGGTGTTATTTCAATCTCCAGAAGCAAGGCTGATATATTTAAACTAGGCGATACGTTAAAAACCCTACATATAGAACAAGAGGTATCGCAGATATATGGGGCACTCTTTTTTGCATTGCCATTGAGTAGAAGTTTACAAGAACGTTTTTCAATGTTAGGTGTTTCGCACCTTCTTGCGATCAGCGGGTTTCATCTCGGTGTTTTAAGTTTTATCCTCTTTGCCTTGTTACGCCTGCCCTTTACTCAAGTGCAAAAACATTTTTTTCCCTACCGTCATCGGAACAGGGATCTCTTTTTTGTAGTGGCATTAGTTCTAGGCGGGTATTTGGTGTTTCTAGGAGATGTTGCCTCACTACTACGTGCTTATGTCATGTTATTAGTGGGTTATGTTCTGCATGACAGAGGGATGAAGATCGTCTCGATGCAGACACTTTTTATGACCTTGGTGCTACTGCTGTCTCTCTGGCCCAGGCTCTTTTTCTCAATGGGTTTTTGGCTCTCGCTCAGTGGGGTCTATTTTATTTTTCTGTATCTGCGCTATTTTAGTGAACTCTCAAAATATATCAGCTTTGTGGCTGTTCCTGCTTGGGTCTACTTGATGATGACACCGATAGCTCTGATACTGTTTGGAAACTACAGCCTGTATCATCCGCTCTCTATCATCTGGAGCATCTTGTTTACACTCTTTTACCCTCTGGCACTATTGATGCATCTTGTTGGTTATGGCGACACTATTGATGGGGTATTACATCTTTTTCTTGGGAGTGAACTAGATGGCGAACACTTTACGCTTGCATCATTTTGGTTAATACCTTATGGGCTTTTAGCATTGGGTGCACTCTATACTAAGAAGGTGCTTTATCTACTACTTTTGGTGGCTTTTGGAGTATCCGTAACTGCGGTTTATCAAGTAACATAGCCGCAGTCCATAGACAAAGATGATCCAGGAGAGATAGACCCAGGTCAGAGCGAAGATCGTGACGGCAAACGGTCCGTAGATGGTACTTGTAGCTTTGGCAAAGAAGATGTAGTGGACAAAGATGGCCTTAGAACTCCCCCATATTATCATGGCGATAAAAGAACTTATGGCGGCTGACTTGTAATAGACATAGACATTAGGTGCGATCTTGTAGATGAGAAAGAAGAGTGTCCACTCAATGAGATAGGGCAGCAGTGTTGAGACCTCGACGACATCACTTTTGGAGAAAGAGTAGATAAACTGGTTAATGGAGTCGGTCAGATAAAAAGAGACCAGTAACCCGATAGGGACAAAAATGATAAGCAGCAGATAGGTGACGATTGTTTTAACGTAGCCGTGGTCTTTAGCCTTAAAAATAGTGTTGACTACGTATGAGAAGTTGATGAAAAAGAGCAGTGAGATAAAGAGTGTGATGGTAAGACTGATGATACTCAGTTCTGCCGAATTTTCGATAAAAGTATCGATATAGTCGGTGATCGCTTCTGTCTGAACCGGAAGAAGATGCTCGATCATCAAAGTTTTCAGGTCGGCATAGTGTTCATCAAAATGTTCCAGTCTTGGAATAAGTGAGAAGACGATAACGAGAATTGGAA
>JBATWM010000120.1:0-12049 GCA_049672605.1 Sulfurimonadaceae bacterium | reverse complement strand
CATAAATTTATATTCAAACTTTTACTTGAAAAGTACGTTACCCAGGTATTCGCCATAAACAACTTCGTTTTCGATCTCTAAAACACGGTTATACTTGGCAGTACGCTCACCACGGGCTGTTGAACCTGTTTTGATCTGACCACAGTTAAGAGCAACAGCGAAATCAGCGATGAATGCATCTTCGCTTTCTCCTGAACGGTGACTCATAATACAGGCATAACCGTTACGTTGTGCAAGACGAACTGTTAACATCGTCTCAGAAACTGAACCGATCTGGTTTGGTTTGATAAGAATAGAGTTAGCGATATTTTTTTGGATACCTTCATTCAAGATATTGACATTTGTTACAAAAAGGTCATCACCAACAAGTTGGACTTTGTCCGCTAGTTTTTCAGTCAGTACTTTCCAACCAGCCCAGTCATCTTCACTTAGACCATCTTCGATAGAGACAATTGGGTATTTAGCACAAAGGTCTACATAATACTCAACCAACTCTTCAGAACTAACTGTACGGTTTTCAGACTCTAGACGGTAACCGCCATCCACAACAAGCTCTGATGCTGCTACGTCAAGCGCGATAGCGATCTGCTCACCCGCTTTGTAGCCTGCTTTTTCGATCGCTTGCATGATCACCTGGATAGGCTCTTCGTTTGAACTAAGGTCTGGTGCAAAACCACCCTCATCACCAAGGGCTGTGTTGTGTTTAGCCTCTTTTAGGATGCTTTTTAGGTTGTGGTAGACCTCTGCAGATGCTTGAAGAGAGGTAGCGAAGTCTTCGAAACCAACAGGCATGATCATATACTCTTGGAAATCAACAGAGTTATCTGCATGTGAACCGCCGTTGATGATGTTCAACATAGGTGTTGGCATGACCATTGCGTTAGCACCACCTAGGTAGCGGTATAGTGGCATATTAAGAGAGGCTGCTGCTGCGCGAGCAACTGCCATATAGACACCAAGAACTGCATTAGCCCCAAGATTTCCATAATTTTCAGTACCATCAACCTCTTTCATTGTTGCATCAACAATCGCTTGATTAAAGGGGCTAAGACCGATAAGTGCATCAGCCAGTTCACCGTTTACATTGTCAACCGCTTTAAGCACACCTTTACCCATGTAGCGGTCGCCGCCATCACGAAGTTCTAGTGCTTCACGTTTACCGGTACTTGCACCTGAAGGCACGATCGCACTTTCAGTTGTTCCGTCACTAAGTGTTACTGTTGCTTTAACTGTCGGATTCCCGCGAGAATCCATTACTTCCATTGCACTAACGTTGTCTATAAAAATCATATATCTGCCTCTTCTAATTCTAGTTTATCCATGTCCATCATGGTACTGATACCCATCGCTTGCTTGATCTTCTCTTCGATCTCTGCTGCAAGTTTTGGATCTTCTTTAAACGCCTCTTTGACCTTCTCACGTCCCTGACCAAGTTTTTGGTCACCGTACGAGAACCATGCACCACTTTTGTCAATGATGTCTAATTTTACACCATAATCGCAAAGTTCTCCCTCTTTCGAGATCCCTTCACCAAACATAATGTCAAATTCTGCCTGTTTGAACGGCGGTGCCACCTTGTTTTTAACAACTTTTGCTTTCGTACGGTTACCGATCGGTGCTTCTGCCTGCTTCAGTGTTGCAATACGACGAATGTCGATACGAACTGATGCGTAGAACTTCAAGGCGTTACCACCCGTGGTCGTCTCGGGTGAGCCGTAGCCCATCATTCCGATCTTCATACGGATCTGGTTGATGAAGATAACGGTACAGTTCATCTTGTGCAAGACACCCGTTAGTTTACGAAGGGCTTTTGACATTAGACGTGCCTGCACACCAACTTGCTGATCGGTCATCTCACCTTCTAGCTCTACCTTTGGTGTTAAGGCGGCAACGGAGTCAATGACGATCAGATCGACTGCACCTGAACGGGCAATCGTCTCTACAATGTCTAGTGCCTGCTCCCCGTAGTCCGGCTGTGAGACCAAAAGGTTCTCAACATCTACACCCAGGTTTTTAGCATATTTAACATCCAGAGCGTGTTCTGCATCAATAAAAGCACAGACACCGCCCGTTTTTTGGCACTCTGCTGTGATCTGAAGTGAAAGCGTTGTCTTACCTGAACTCTCTGGACCATAGATCTCGATCACACGACCTTGTGGCACACCGCCTATGCCTAAAGCAAGGTCAAGTCCCAATGAACCGGTACTGATCGCTGCTATCGGCTCGATCACTTTGTCACCAAGACGCATTAAAGCACCTTTACCAAAGGCTTTGTCGATCTGTTTCATTGCCAGGTCTAGTGATTTTTGTTTATTTGCGTCCATTTTGTAATCCTCTTACGTGACAGCTTTTGCCATCAAAATTATTTATATGTATTCTATGTCATTATGCAATGAAATCACTATATTAATTGCATTTTGACATATTTTTAGAACTGAACTGGCAGAATCACAATAGTGTGTAATTTTAGCGTTCTTTGGTTAAAATCAACATTACTTTTATACACATTTATAGGACTTTTTTTGAAAAAAATGTTAATTGCCCACTCCCCAGATGCTGACGATATTTTTATGTACTACGCCATCAAATTTGGCTGGGTCACACAAGAGGGCGTTGAGTTTGACAACATACCTCTCGATATAGAAACACTCAATGTAGAAGCCCTCAAAGGCACCTATGACATCTCTGCAATTAGCTTCGCACTCTACCCGCACATCAGAGAGGACTATGCCCTGCTCAGAACAGCTGTAAGCTTTGGTGAGGGCTATGGACCTAAGCTCATCAGACGTAAAGACAAGACTCTCAAGCGCAACTTCAGAGTGGCACTAAGTGGTAAATATACTACTAATGCAATGCTCTTTCGTATCGCTTACCCGCTGGCACGTCCAGTCTATATGGACTTCTTGGAGATCGAAGAGGCGGTACGCAGCGGTCAAGTCGATGCGGGCGTATTGATCCATGAAAGTATCTTGACCTTTGGTGACGAACTAGAGGTCGAACGTGAGATGTGGGATATCTGGCAGGAACTTGCCGGTAAAGAGCTGCCTCTGCCACTTGGCGGTATGGCGATCCGCCGTTCACTCCCACTCACAAAAGCGATCGCATATGAGGAGACTCTTACTGAAGCGGTCAAAGTGGCTCGCGACAGAAAAGAGGAGCTCTGCGATCGTCTGGTCAAAGAGAAACTGGTTCGCATTGAAGGGGCAACTCTGGACAAATACCTTGAACTTTATGCCAATGATGACTCCGTAGAGCTCAGTCCTCTTCAGCTCAAGGCGATTGACAAACTTTACGAGCTTGGTTACAAACACGGCTTTTATGACACCCTGATCAAAGCCGAAGAGTATCTGATTCCCCGTGAGTATAATCAACTGCGTAGCAGTTGATTAGTGAAGAGTGAAGAGTGAAGAGTGAAGAAAGAAATAACACCCCTCTAGCAGGGGGACATTGGTCAACTTTTTTGAAACGCAGTGAAAAAAGTGGAGCTGTGTCCTTCTCCACCAAGAGAACAAAAGCCTGATATGTCTATTTACAAATCCATAGATTTTTCAAAATTCAGCTCGATCCGCGTCGGTCCTGTTGCCGACGTCTACATGATCGACAGTTATGAATACCCAGATGGCGCATACCTTATCGGTAGTGCCAATAACCTTTTGATCGGTCCGCAACACCCACCTTTGATGAAACTTTCCAAAGCCTTTGACTACATCAAGGTCATCAACAACAAACTTCATATAGGTGCGGCGACACCCGGGGGAAGGATCGTCTCATTCTGCAGAAAAAACAACATCGCCAATTTTGAGTTTGTTGCCCACTTGCCGGGTACTTTAGGGGGTATGTTGCAGATGAATGCCGGGCTAAAGGACTATGAGATCTTTAATCACCTTCATATGGTCTATTTTAAAGATGAGTATCGTCTTCTCGGTGATATCGAATACGGCTACCGTACAACTAATATCACCAAAGTCGCCTTTGAAGGTGTTTTTGAGATAGAAAGAGGTTTTGACGAGAGTAAGATCGATATGTTCAAACAGATGCGAGCCAATCAACCCCATGACCCAAGTGCCGGCAGTTTTTTTAAAAACCCGACAGGTGACTATGCAGGACGTCTTATCGAAGAGGCAGGTTTGAAGGGATATCGTATCGGCGATATGGCCTTTAGTGACAAACATGCCAACTTCATGGTCAACCTTGGCAAAGGGAGCTTCGAAGATGCTATTACGCTGATGGAGTTGGCACAGTCACGTGTATACACGCAATTTGGTATTTGGTTAGAGAACGAGGTAGCCATCATTGATAATCGTTTTATGGGTGAGAACAGCCCCTCTAGGAAACCTAAACACTTACCGTGATACCGCCGATGACTACGATTTTCTAAAAATATACCTATAAACACAAACCTGTTTATACGTCATATTGTTTTTTATAAAAATGTATGATTTTTTCGGGAGAAACTATGAACAGGCCTGTTCATAGTTATAAATATAGGAGATGGTTTAGAAACGAACCATTATACCGCCGTAAACACCAGAAAATGTGGTGTCGATATTTGCATCAAGACCGATACTTCCGCCATCAAGTGTCATCTGCTGGTAACGGTAACCCAGTTCCAGACCAGGTTGAATAACCGGTATAAAGTCCATAGTGTAGTCGATCTTGATCTGAGCATCGACTACAGTATTGCCACTGTAAGACATTCCTCTCGCGATCGCTTCGATCCCGATATTTGTCACAGGCAACTGAACACGTCCACGAGCATAAGCTAATGGTATTGCAAGTGAAAAAGATTCATCAACAGCCGGTGCTGCTCCAGCAGCTGTACTAGCATCAAGTTTATAACTACCGTCAATAAACTTCACATCCAGACCTAGATCAATAGTACTCCAAAACAAGTTATCGAGAATGTTGTAGTAAAGCACTGCATCATACTGTGTCAAAGAGAGCGTATTGTTGACACTTGCATAATCTGCCCCATTCCATGTAAGCGTTGCAACTGTTCCATCGAAAGAAGGATCAACATACTCAAGACGTAAGTTAGGTACGATTGGGATTGGATGTTTGAGGTATACCCACGCATACATATTTTGTGATGACTCAAGACCGGCATTGTCTACAACATCAAATTCATCAGCAGGATTATTACCATATTGAATCGTCCCTGTTGGATCAGTCTGCCAAGCACCGACAGCACCTTCAATACGCATAAGATCAGCGTTAGCTGCTGTTGTTAAAAGTGCAGATATTGCTGCAATAGAGAGTAGTTTGTTCATTTTTGTTCCTTATTGTTTATTGATAAATTATCAATATTTGTAATAGCAAGAGTGTATCAGAGTAAGATTAAAGAAAAATGAAAAGGTTTTGTTTGGGGAATTTGTAAAGGGTTTATCCCCAGTAGTGGGGATAAAGGTGAAGAAGAACGGGTTCTTCTTCTAAGCAAAATTACTTAACAGCGTTAAGTGCGTCGTCGTAGTTTGGCTCTTCAGTGATCTCAGGAACGATCTCTTTGTAAGTGATAACACCTTCTTCGTTTACTGCGAAGATCGCACGACAAGTTACACCAGCAAGAACTGATCCACCAAGAAGTACACCGTAAGCGTTAGCGAAATCTTTGTTACGGAAGTCAGAAGCAACAGTCAAGTTGTCAATACCTTCAGCTGAACAAAAACGACCTGCAGCAAATGGAAGGTCAAGAGAAACAACAGTAGTTGTAACATCAGTAAGGCTTGAAGCTTTAGCGTTGAAGTTACGAGTCTCTGTAGCACATACACCTGTATCTAGTGAAGGAACAACGATAATAAGTTGTTTTTTACCTGTAGCGCCACCTACAACGATGTCACCAAGTCCGTCTGAGTTTACCACAGTGATTGCTGGTGCTTTGTCGCCTACGTTTACTTCGTTTCCTAGAAGTTCTACGTCTGTACCTTTGAATTTAGTAGTTGCCATATTGGGCTCCTGTATGTTTAATTTTTATAACCGAAATACTACACCAATTTTCCATTCAAATCCTTAACAGCTTTAAGGTTTATTTTAGTTAAGTTTTATTTAAGGAAATAGCTAAGGTTAGAGTGGGGCTCGTGGTGACGCCTGAAGTAACTCAAGAGAAGTAAATGCTTTTGCCTTATACATCTCTACCGCAACACGGCCGATCATGGCTGCATTGTCAGAGCAGTATTTCAATTCTGCCAAGTGCAACTTAGCCCCATACGGCGCTAGCATCGCTTCTACTTTGTCACGCAGATAGAGGTTTGCACTTGCCCCGCCGACAATGGCAAAGTTTTTGGGAGGATGCTCTACTAAGTACTTTTTTATCTTCCGAATGAGATGCTCACACGCCACCTCTTGGAACGAAGCCGCAATATTTGCATAGTCTGCTTCACTGCCCTCTTCGACCGCTAAACGTACCGCATTTTTTATACCTGAGTACGAAAAGGCAAAGATCTTTTTTTGCTGCAGAGGAATAGTAAACGGGTACGCTTTAGGGTTGCCCCCTTTCGCCAGTTTCTCGATTACTGGACCTCCAGGATAAGCCAGACCCATCATCTTGGCGACCTTGTCAAAACTCTCGCCAAAACTGTCATCCATTGTACTCGCTACAGTCTTCATCTCATTAAGTGACGTTACTTCCACAACCTGAGTATGCCCCCCTGAAACAAGTAAGACAGTCTGTGGAAAAATCGCTTCTTTGTCAATAAAAAGCGAATAGATGTGGCCTTTAAGATGGTTAACCCCAATAAGCGGCAGATCAAGTGTCACACTAAGCGCTTTGGCCATTGTGACACCCTCCATCAGTGTGACCGCAAGTCCCGGTGCATTCGTCACCGCGATCGCTTTTAGCTGACTGAAGTAAGGTTTGCACTCTTCTAAGATATTCGGCAAAGCTTCCGCATGCAGACGCGAAGCCAATTCAGGGACGACGCCGCCATAAACTGCATGTTCTAACTCTTGGGAGATCTTTTTATGATAGACAAGCTTTTTACTCTCTATATCCGTGATAGCGATAGAGCTGTCATCACAAGATGATTCAATTGATAAAATCATTTTTATTCTACCCCTTCACTCTCTGCTCTTTTCCCATTTACGATTCACCATTGTTCTTCTTGACCCAGTCAAGAACCCAAGGCCACTCACCAAAACCGCTATCGGCATTGATGTGTCCAGCTCTTTCTAAAACCTTCATCTCGACATCTAAGGCGCTTTGAAGATCGACACTCTCGATCGCACTCATATAGGGATCATCAGTAGAGGTGACCATCATCACCTCCTTTGCAAACAGTCGATCCGGAGGTGTTACAGGGAAAAAACTTTTAATGGTATCAAGGTCTAGGTCTAAACGCGGCGGTGCGACAAGAAGCAGACGCTCAACCTCATCGATTTCACCCTCATTACAGAGGTGGAACCAGAGTGAGCTCGCTAAAGAGTGGCAGATGACAACATCTGGCTGAAACTCTTTCAGGAGTGTTTTTACCTGTTTCATCCAGCGATTTTTAGTAGGGAAGTGAGGGTTCTCTAAAAGAGGAAAAGCCACTTGGCCGTAATCTTTCGCGATCTCACCAGCCAACCACGACTGCCAATGCGGGTAGTCACTGCCACCCCAGCCATGTAGTAAAAGAACCTTCTCTCTCATTACATTGCCTTTATATAGCGACGCACTTCGACGTCAAGAGTAAAAACATCGTCTATGTTCTGCGGTTCATCTTTAAAGTGTCCAAAAGCAGTAATAACGCGCTCAGAGATCTCTAAAAAGCCGATCTTTCCATCCACAAAGAGCTCGATGGCCGCTTCATTTGCTGCATTGACCACAACCCCGCGTTTTGGGTTGGCAAGCAGCTCTTCTCTGATCTGCCAGATCGGATAACGCTCGGTTGTGATCTCACGAAACTCCAACGAGCCTACCTCAAGCAGATTCACCGGTTTCAAGATCGCTACATCTGCTTTTCCCATCACTGCATAGGCGATAGGCAGCTGCATGTTGGCTTTGGCGAAGTGTGCCGTCGTCGAGCCGTCTTTATAGTCGATGAGCGCATGGATGAGCGATTTGGTCTCAATAAGCGCATCATACTCGCCCTCTCCAAAGAGCCAGCGCGCTTCTAACAGTTCAAACATCTTGTTCATCATCGAAGCACTGTCGATGGTGATCTTCTGTCCCATCGCCCAGTTTGGATGGTTCAGCGCGTCTTGGAGGGTTGCATTTTTAATTCTTTCTATCGGCCAGTCTCGAAAAGCACCGCCACTCGCCGTGATGAGCATACGCTCAATGGGACGAGTTGTATTGTTGAGATACCAGAGCCCAAAATGTTCACTGTCAATAGGCTGTATCTTCGACATGTCGATAAAGGCACCGCCAGCGACCAAAGACTCTTTGTTCGCCAGGGCCACACGCTTTCCGCACTCTATCGCTTTGAGCGTTGGACGAAGTCCCACAAAACCGACCAGTGCATTGACTACCAAGTCACTTTTAGAGGCTTCGATGGCCTCCAAGATGGCTTCATCACCCTGCGCGACATCATGGTGGTCTACTGTTGAGATATCCACCGAGTCGGCAACGACTACCTTTACAGGGCGATGTCTTTTAATTTGTTGGTTCAAAAGGTCGATATTATTCCCGGCAACAAGAATCTCTATCTCTAAGTCAAATCTCTTAGCGATCTCAAGGGTATTGACCCCAATAGAACCGGTACAACCAAGAACGATCACCTTAGATCAAACCTCTAAGCAACACCACCATGATAATGGCACCAAAGAGGTAACCATCTATTCTATCGAGTGCTCCGCCATGGCCCGGTAGAAAGCTGCCGCTGTCTTTGACGCCGGCACTGCGTTTTAAAAAGCTCTCAAAGAGGTCGCCAAACACCGAGAACAACGCCACAGCCAAAGAGACGATAAAAGCGATCCACGCATCGACCATCCCCATGCCGACCAACGTACCAAAGGCGGTAGCAATACCGATGCCGCCTACGACCCCTTCGAGCGTCTTGTTCGGTGAGGTCGGCGAGAATTTGGTCTTGCCGACACTTTTACCCACAACATAGGCCCCGACATCAGCACCGGCAACGGTCATAAGCATCCAGAACATCGCATAGATGCCGTGCTCGGTATAAAGGGTAAGCATAAAAAGCATCCCCGCCGTCGGATAGATAAAACCTAAGATGTTTTTGACTTCCACCTTCGGGTTATAGGCATAATAGGAGCCTGCAACCAAGGCCGTGATCAGAAAGAGATCGTCCACTTTCGGATAAAAGGCGGCCGCCACCCATAAAACCCCGGCCAGGAGGTAAAGATCTTTATTCTCCACGCCAAAAAGTGCATTTGCCTCTTTAAACGCCGTGATATAGATGATGCCAAGCGTCAGCCAGATCAGAAAAAAGCTATTAAAGATACCGATAAGAATGATTGCTGCAAGCAGCAAAACAGCGGTGTCGATGCGTTCTTTGTGGTCGGTGTAGATGTTTGAGAGTGCCATGATAATCCCATCTTTAGATTAAATTTTAATATATCGTGATTATAACAAAACATTGCTTCGCAACGGAAAGAGGGGAAGTGGCGAAGCGCATCTGCACTAAAACGAAACTTGAAAAGTTTTAGTACTTCTCGATATCGACCGTCTTGTAATCGACATAGTGGACGTTGGCGCCCTCTTGGATCTTGACATTTCGTCGCTGTCTGTAGTCCACCAAATAGGTCCCGTTCTCAAACATCGTAAAGTCCACACAGAGCCCTGCCGCCTCATGAATAACACTCTCAGGAATGTTCTTTTTGGGCGAACCATCATAAGGGCTTTATCAAAGTGTTCAATTGCTAACTAATTCAATTTTAATGTTATCAATACCGTAAGATTCATCATTAATCTCTTGATGCAAAGTTGATCCGAACCCCAGCTTAACATCTCCGTTCTCATCCGTTATAGAGTTCAGTTCATAATAGTGGATAATTTCTGATCCCCATCCAAAAAATTCATTTCCTGCTGTTTGACTGCTATTGTCATACCATTGACCAAACTTATAAATATCTTCTTTCACCAACTGGTCATTTATATAAACTTGAAATTTTTCAACCCCATTTTCATAGGTTTGGTTAAAGTAAGAATCTCCATCCCATGAATCAATTTGATACATGTCAAATGTGATAACGATCTGACGGTTTTTGTATGCTTCCCCAAAACTATAAGTTTTTGAGATCTCTTGCGCACCATGGCTACCGCCAAATCTTCCTAAAAATGTTGTTAATCCTGTAGACGAATCTCTGTTATTGTTTGTCCATCCAAAAGTATTGTCTTCAAAATTTTCAATAAAAAAATGAAGTGCACTAATTTTTTCACCCGTTCCTTCAAGCAAATAAAACTCGCTATCTTCTTGCCCTTCCCAACTTGCCGATATCTTTGTTCCACCACAACTCGCTTTAACATATTCACCGTTTACAGGATATAGCTTTTTCGACGGAGCAAAAGGGTACACCTCTTCATTCATAATCACACTATCATCGAAACGATGTTTTACAGTAATGCGATAGCCAATGGTGTCTTTTTCAGATTCTTGATTTGTTTGCCATTGAGAGGGGGCTTCTTTATGGTTTATTATTGCATCACTAAGAAAACTCATAATAATACTTTTTCCAATATCTGTAGAAATGTTTCTTTCGCTTACACCATCTTGGAATATAATGTGTTCTCCCATATAATAATCAAATAAATGAAATTGTAGATCAAAACTGTTTTCGACTAATTCACCTAAAGCATTAATATACTTATATGATCTATTCGGATTGTCTGTTATTCCTAAAGTACCTAACCATGCTACAAGATCATTATCAAAACCTATATGAGGGTCTTTATTATCATCTTCCAATAGTTTTGTGGCGGGAGAAGCTACTGCAACAGCTGTAAAGTAATTTTTTCTCCATGAGCCATCATTTTGAGTAACATTTTTATAGGCATCATTAGTAAAAAGATTTCCTTGGGAATGTGAAACTACTATGACACCATGTCCTAGAGAAATACTATCTTTATAATCTCGAATCTGCACACTTAAATCAGCCTCATAAGCCTGCTTTATCATGGCTTCAGTCATATCTTCTGTAATTAGAGCAAGTGCTTGGTTGTACCAGTCTGAGTCATTTCCAGTGTTGCCAAATACATAACTAATAAAGCCATAGAAACTTAACCAACCATCACTTTCATTTGCAAGTTGAAGATACGCTTCGTAAATATCCCCTGAAAAACCATATGTTTGGTTATAGGCTGTTTTGAAGTTAAGTTCTTTGTTCATTTTTACTAAATTACCATCATATTGTTCAATCAATACTGTGTCTCTAATTAAATCCCTACCTTTAGTAGCATTTTTTTCATCAGTCATAATACCGTTAGCAAAATAGATGTCACTTTGACACTCATTAATTACTAAATCATTAGCTTGAATGAATAGTGGAGCGAAATATAAAAAGAAAATACCTTTTCATTATTCAGCTCCAAGTAATATATTAACATCGAAGCTACAGTTATTTCTTTCTTCTTTTCCTAACGGTGTTGCAGTATATACACCTCCGCTAAGTTCTTTATCATACTCAAGATAAGCCTTAACTCTTGATTTAGTATTTAGTTGTAAACTATGATACTTCTCATCTATATGATGATCTATTAAGACTGAATCACCAAGCCCCGCATATTTTGCACTAAATTTAAAATAATGAGCACAATCCATAGCATCATGCAATGCTTTATGATTTTCCACTGTATTCAAAGGGTTTTCAACTATCATTTGATATGCTCTTGCTCCTTGGAAGCCAATTTCTGTTACTATTTTATGATTATCCTTATATTTATTTATAATAAATATCTCCACATCATCCCTAACACCATTATCATTAGAATCTATTCCAAGTAATGTAGAGTTATTTACTTTTTCATCTGGTTCAATCGGTAGCATGTAGCCATTGATCACATCAGGAACATAAAAACGGTATTTGATCTCATTGATTTGAGTGGTTTTAGAAGCTTTTTCCGCTTTAAGACTTTTTATTTCCACTTCATATATACCATTCGAGAGCAATGCATTCG
>JBATWM010000119.1:0-1706 GCA_049672605.1 Sulfurimonadaceae bacterium | reverse complement strand
TATGTAGGTCTGGATGTTCTTGAGAAAGAGCCGATGACAACGCCGCATCCACTGATGGATATCAAACATCAAGAGCGCCTCTACATCACGCCGCATATCGCTTGGGCCTCTGTCGAAGCACGCGACACCTTGATCGCTTCCGTCGTAGAAAACATCCGTACTTCTTTTTAATAATGGGGTCCTAAACGCTTAGGACCTCTCTTACCTCTTATGTATATCTACATTTCCTAAAAAGTTCAAGAGACTTTTGATTGCAAACCGGATTTCGTATATCCTCTGCAGAGCATCTGGTTTCCCATTCCCCGAGAGACGTACGATCTGCTTATCTACCCGTTCCTGGGCTGTTCAAAATTTTCTTTAATATCGTTCCCTGTGTGGCGCTGCTGATTGTCGGATAAAAGTGACCATCCAACTTAAAAAAAAAGAGTTAGCAAATTGCTGCTGAGTGTGCTAAAATAGTAGCTAACAAGAACAAATCGAGGAATAGATAATCATAGAACTATTTGACTTATTGCCAATATCTGGTGTCTATATTGGCATAACACTATCCATACTGCTCTCTTTTGAGGTTGGCTATCAAATCAGCAAATATTCTGGTACTCGTAACGACAAAGAGGCAGTTAATGCCATAAGTCCCATGGTAGGTGGCCTGTTGGGCATGCTGGCTTTTGTGCTTGCCTTTACATTTGCCATGGCCGCCGCCCAGCATAATCTTAGAAAACAAAATGTTCTTGACGAAGCGAATGCAGTCAGTACGGCGTATCTGCGCGCAGATTTAGTTGATGAGCCACAGAGAAGAGAAGTTAAGAAGCTTTTACAGGAGTATGTGGATATTCGCTTACAGGCCGCAGCTGCGAGTGCGGACACGGAGACAGTGAAAACAATAATAACCAGATCTGTTGAGCTGCATGGGCTGCTTTGGAGTGAGGTTTCATCCGCAGCGAAAAAAGACCCCAACACCAATACCGGGTTGCTGATTCAATCAATCAACAAGGTAATTGATATGCACGAAAAACGAATAACTGCAGCCTTGCGCAATCGAATTCCCGGCAGTATCTGGTTGACACTGCTCGCAATTTCTGCCCTCGCGATGATGACGATTGGGTCTCAGGCTGGACTTTCCAAGTCGCGCAGATTGGTTGCAGTTATCCCCTTGATTATGGCCTTCGCAGCGCTTACAACAGTCGTCGTGGATCTTGATCGTCCTCAAAAGGGGCTGATAAAAGTAAGTCAAGAGGCTATGATCGATCTTCAAAGCAACATGACGCTGGATATGAAATAGCTTACGGCATTTGACGGTCAGCATTAGCTGACAGGCTATAAGCGGCACGTACCAGAGTGCAGTTATCCAGAAGTACACCATTCAGAAGGAGGAGGGATTGAACGGCGTAACAACAGCGCCTCTCTCTTTTTCCTCATGGGTTGCTTTCTGGCAAGGCAGAAAGAGTAAAAGGCTAAAGCACTATACAGGGTGGCACTTAAGTGCCAACAGTACAATACAGTAAGTCACTAAATGACGGATCGTGAAATGCCACATCGTAAAAGTTTAACCTATCACTATTGAGGGTGGTTGGAAGTATGTTTTTCAATAAAGCTAATGCTGATAATAAGGCATTTAATAAATCGGAACATCTAAAGAATTAGAATTGTAAAGAAAGTTTTTACTTCCCGAAAAGTCGGGAGAAGAACCCTTTTCCTTGTGCTTT
>JBATWM010000118.1:0-3677 GCA_049672605.1 Sulfurimonadaceae bacterium | reverse complement strand
GTATTGGGAGAAGATCGTTCCGACTATACCTCAGGCGTACTACGACAGAAGTTCCAAAGCCGACGAAAGGCGTTGACCGTCTAAACGGAGGGTCTAGAAACGGTCAGAAGGTCAGGCTCTATTTTTTGATCTCTATACTGTGACCATTCCATTTTGTGATGAGATTAAACGTTGCTGCCAGCTCATTTATACGTATGACTTCAGAGATGCCTTCGGCATCAAGTGACTTCGCAGTAAGAATAATGGTCTCATTGATTATTTCGCCAAGTTCATGATACTCAAGCTCTAATTCGGACAGTGCATTATGTAAACTTTTAATCATAAGATAAAACCTCTCGTATTTTTTATATTGTAGCCGATTTTTGTTGTAAACGATAAAAATCGCATCGAGTTCGATAAAAGCATATTTAACCAGCGTATTCACACCTAACACATTACATATTGGTCATTTACATACGTTTACATTCCGTTGAGCAACCGCTTACATACCTGTTCTATCATTGTGAAAGGTAAAGAAGAAACTTCTTTGTCACACACATAAAAAAGGATACAACATGAAACGTACACTACTAATCGGAATGCTTTTAACCTCAGTCAGCGCTTTTGCCTTTATGGGCCATCAGGGGCCAAACAGGGCGATGTTTGACGAACTGAACCTTACAGCGGCGCAGGAGAAGCAGATCAAGACGATCCGCAAAGAGTCGAGAGATGAGCGCATCAAGCTTATGGACCAGATGGACGACCTACGCGACCAATCTAGAAAACGTATGATGTCCGCTCTTGATGACGAGCAGAAAGTGAAATTCAAAGCCCTTCGCAAGGAGATGCGACAATCGCGTAAAAACGACCGCTGTGATCGTGATACAATGTTAAGAATGAAACCTAATTGCGATAGATAATGATAAAAGTCCTGTTGATAGAAGATGATGCTGAGATCACCGCCCTGCTGACAACCTTCCTTGAGCGTTATGCAATGGAGGTGATCGCCTATGAGAACCCCGTACCCGCACTAAACTCCTTTAGTATAGAGTCTTACGATGTCGTACTGCTGGACCTTACCCTGCCGGAGATCGACGGACTTGAGGTGTGCCGACGCATTCGCGAAAAACATGACATTCCCATCATCATCTCATCAGCCCGCCACGACCTTGCCGACAAGGTCGTGGCACTGGACTACGGCGCAGACGACTACCTGCCGAAACCTTATGAGCCGCGTGAACTTGTCGCCCGTATTCAGAGCCATGTCCGCCGTTATGCAGGCAGCTTGTCAAAACAGCCCTCGCATTTTGCCATTGACAGTGAACGTATGCACATTACCAAAGATGGTGTGACCCTCGATCTGACACTGGCAGAGTACGAACTGCTCTCACTCCTCATCAAAAATGCCCAGAAGGTGATCTCCCGCGATTTTATTGCCAACAATGTCAACGCCATATCATGGGAGAGTTCAGACCGCAGTATCGACGTGCTTATGAGCCGGATCCGCCATAAGATCGAGGATGATCCCAAAAAACCGGTGTTTATTCACTCTATCCGCAGCGTCGGCTACAAATTTACGGAGTAACCATGGTAAACCGCCACTCCATCTTTTTTAAACTCAATCTTCTTTTTGCGCTTGCGCTTTTAATGCTTGTGCTGCTGTTCGGCTTCTTTAAGTTCAACACCACGATGCATGAGCACCGTCTGGAACGCCAGCGGGGGATGGAGCTGATGCGCCTGCTTCATCACACCAAAGCAGTATCGACGTCCCAACGCGCCGCACTGCTGGAAGAGGCACAATTTGTACTGCTTGAACCGCACCAACTCCCACCGACCGCCAAGCTTCTGCCGCTGCCAAGGAAAAACTTCAAACGCCGTGCCCCTTTTGTCCTCTACCTTGACGGGGAGACCTACTATTTTAAATCGCAGAAGAAGCATGATGATTTTCTGGTCCAAGAGAACCGGAAAGTCGAAGTGTTTGCCGGACTGTACGTTATCTTTTTACTGCTGCTTGCCGGACTGACGGCACTGTACATCACCCTCAGGCGGAGCCTCCTGCCCTTAAAAACACTGACACAGAAGATCCGCCGCTTTGCCAAGGGCGACCATGAGGTCGGCACCGCCAGTCTCCGCCATGACGAGATCGCCATGATCTCTAACGAGTTCAACGACGCCGTCAAAACGATCGGGCAGCTGCAATCCTCGCGGCAGCTCTTTTTACGCAACATCATGCATGAACTCAAAACCCCGCTTACAAAAGGAAAACTTGCCTTGGCAGTGATGGAGGAGAGTAAACAGACGCACTATCTTGACACCCTCTTTAACCGCATGGACAAACTCATCAACCAGTTTGCACGCATAGAGAAACTCCAAAGCAGCCAGCTGCATAAAGAGACGCGCAACGTCTACGCATTGCTCGAAGAGGCGATCGACAATCTCTACCTTGAAAAACCGCAAGACGAGCTCATAGAGATCGACGCTCAAGACGAAGTGCTTATAGATGTCGACAGCGAACTCTTTACCAGTGCCCTCTCAAATCTGCTTGACAATGCCCTCAAGTACGCCGCAAAAGGCACGGTACACGTCCGTATAGACCGTGAACAGATCTGTATGAGCAACCGAGGCGAGGCGCTGCCGCAACCCGTTGAAAGTTATCTGCAACCCTTCATCAGCGAACATCACAATGACGGCGGGCTGGGGCTCGGACTCTACATTGTCGACAGTATCGTAACTACCCACGGCTGCCGCCTTGACTACCGTTATGAAGAGGGAATGCACACGTTTTGTATTCGGTTTGCTTAAGCAGGTTTTAGAGTTAAATCAACTGGAACTCTGGTGCCCGATAGCCATCGGACTCAAAGCCGTTTGGAGAGCGTTTTTACTTACTTTTTTGCGGAGAAAAAGGATTAAGTGTAGTCAACAAAGTTTTATTTTCTAAGTAGTTACGCAAAGACTATTAAAACAAAAAACTGTTGTGCGTCCACTCCGTCACAAATGTCGGTGTCACCTCACCTTTGAAGGTGATCGTCCCATCAACAAGCCCAAGATAGAGTCTATCACCACTGGTCGGATAGACTTTAGTGTTATCCGCAACGAGCCCCTCTTGATTGGCTCTGTAAAAACAAGCCGCCATCCCGGTACCGCAAGCTAATGTCTCATCTTCAACACCGCGTTCATAGGTACGTACACGGATCGTGCCGTCCTCTTGCACTTTTGCAATATTGACATTGGCATTGTATTGATGACGAAGTTCACGTGCTTCTATCGTGTCAAAGTTGTCGATGTCAGCATCAAAAGTGACTAGGTGAGGGACACCTGTATCGATCAGCCAGAACGTTTTGCCGTTATGTTCGACCGCTTTATCAATGATCTTCGGCGGTGTAAGGTCACTCTGCACCATCAGACCATCAACATGCGCTTTGATCTCGCCGGCTAAGGTCAAGAAGGTCATGTTCTCGGGAGCCAGACCATAACGCACAGCATAGTGAGCACAGGCACGTGAGCCGTTACCGCACATCTCGGCAGTCGAGCCGTCGGCGTTGTAGAACTCCCACTCAAAATCGAGTGTCGCGTGCGGTACAAGCACGATAAGGCCATCAGCCCCGATGCCGGACTGACGATTACAAAGTTCTATTGCCAACTGCGAACGGTCTTTTTTATCAAAGGCATGGAACAGAACAAAGTCATTGCCGTTGGCA
>JBATWM010000117.1:0-6853 GCA_049672605.1 Sulfurimonadaceae bacterium | reverse complement strand
CTCATCCATAAACGGGTCAGGGTCAAACTGCTCCATATTGTAAACACCTTTGGCCTGCCACTTGCCCTCTAACATCAACTTGGCACCGATCATCGCCGGAACACCTGTTGTGTAGGAGACTGCTTGCGATTGAACCTCGGCAAAACACTTCTCATGGTCGCTTACCTGATAGATGTAGATCTTCTTTTTCTGACCGTCTTTGATACCCTCGGCAACGATACCGATGTTCGTCAACCCTTTAGTACGAGGACCGAGTGAAGCCGGATCAGGAAGCAGCGTCTTCAAAAACTCTATAGGGATGATCTGCTGACCTTTGTGCTCAACAGGTTCAATACCCAGCATGCCGACATTTTGAAGGGCATTCATATGCATAAGGTAGCTCTCTCCGAAGGTCATAAAGAAACGGATACGTTTGAGTCCTTTAATATGTTTGACCAGAGACTCCATCTCTTCATGATAGAGCAGATACGAATCTTTCGGTCCGACTTCAGGGTAATCCCAGACCATTTTGATCTCCATCGGCTCAGTCTCTATCCACTCACCATTCTCCCAGTATCGTCCTTTTGCACTCACCTCACGAAGGTTGATCTCAGGGTTAAAGTTGGTCGCAAACGGATAACCGTGGTCGCCGGCATTACAATCAAGAATGTCGATCGTATGGATCTCATCAAAGTAATGCTTTTGCGCATAAGCACAAAAGATATTGGTCGCACCAGGGTCAAAACCGCTTCCCAACAGACCCATTATACCGGCCTCTTTGAACTGTTCGTCTCTTTCCCACTGAAGCTTGTATTCAAACTTCGCCTCGTCCGGATGTTCATAGTTCGCCGTGTCAAGATAGTCTACTTTTGTTTTGGTACAGGCATCCATAATAGTAAGGTCCTGATACGGAAGGGCTACATTGATAACGATATCCGCGCCTACCTTTTCGATAAGAGCTGCTGTCTCATCCACATTATCGGCATCAACCTGTGCGATCTCAATCGCACCATCAGGCAGCTGCTTCTGTATCTTTTCACAGCTTTCTAAACGTCTACTTGCCAAAATAATTCTTGTGAACGTTGCTTTATTTAAAACACATTTGTGTGTCACTACGCCGCCGACACCGCCGGCACCGATAATAAGTACTGTTGCCATAATTTTTCCTTTAAAATGATTTTCCTAATGAAATATAGATGCTGTAATAATCAAACTCTGTCGTACCGGCAGCAAGATAGAAAGGTCCTAAAATTGTATCCGCAGCAAGATAAGCACTGCCTGAATAGAGGAGCATGTCCGTTGAAAAATTGTTTGTTCCGTACCAGGCACTCCCCGTTTCTATACTCATACCTGCATACAAAGGCATTGACAAGGAACCGAAAAAGCCATCTTCACTTAAACGGTAACGATAGACGACTGCTGCAAAGGCTGAATTGTTACCGGTGATCGCATTGGTAGGAAGACCTGAAAGCTTGAACAGCCCGCCCAAAGTATAATAGTTCGAAAAGTCCTGAGACCTATCCAAGTCTGTTGTGTCGAAAGTTTGACCGAACTCAAGACGCGGGGAGAAGGTATGACGTCCAAATGTATAAGCACCGGCCATGTCAATAAAATATTGCGAGAGTTGCGCGGTAGGATCTGAAAATTGATCGGTATAAAGGTATTTAAAATATGCTCGATGACCGCTTCGAGGGAAAAAAGCGTTATCCAGACTATCATATTCCACTTGTGCATAAATGTTATAGACATCTCCTTCCGCACTGAATGTTTCGTAGGTAGCCACCCCTGAAACACTGTCAACTAAAAGCAGATCAGTTGAGGGATTGACATGTTTTAGTATACCCCCTGCTTCTACTCTAAGGTCGTTGGTAATATTAACACCCAATCCAAAACTGCCCCCATATTCTCTTGCCTGTATAGTCGTACTCTGATCAAGGTCAGCTGTGACAATACCGCCTAAAAGAAGTTCCGGCGTAACATACAGTTTTTCATTATTATAAAAAAGTGTAGGACGGACATAGAAGTTACCGTAAGGATCAATGGGCTGATACAGCTCTGTATAGAGCAGGTTCTGCTGCCCGAATTCAAGACGGGTACGCCACTCGCCGGCATAGCTGTTAAGACCGAATTTTCGATACTCCAACTTGATAGAATAGTCACTGTGACCGTTAAAATTGTCTTCAAAACCGATGGCAAACTTGATCTGCCCATTGACATCCCAACTCGGCGTTGTAATCAAATGCAGAACATGGATCCCATTCTCCTCTTCAACCTTGTATGAGACATCATCAAAGACCATCAGGTTATAGATACTCTCAATATCTTTATCGAGTTGTTTGTGGTCCAGAGGCTCTCCCAGTTGTATATGCAGCAAAGAGAGTATCTTTTCATCATTTAAATAGGTCGCATTGTCGATCTTGATCTTGTCAATGACCGGTGCGACATATTTTTTTGGTTTGGGACGATCAGCAAGGTATTGATAATACTCTTTTTCATACAGACTCAATTGCGAGAGATCGCTGTTATAGACCTCTTCAGCCTTCGATTCACCGATAGCAATGATCTGCGGGTATTTATCGGCATCGAGTGGGCCGTACCCTGTAAGATCCGGTACAACCAAAACCTCATTATCTCTGCCTTCCATACTTTTGATCGTATCTTCAACATTTTTACGCATCAAGATATTGACAAGCTGTCCCATCACCGAGATATAGTTGTCAAACTTTGCATGTTCGTCATACGGTGTTGAGATATCGACGACAACGATATAGTCGACGTTCATCTCCTCTCGCATCACATCAAGCGGCAAGTTGTCGGCAACCCCACCGTCAACAAGGACTTCGCCATTGATCGTTATGGGGTCAAACCCGCCAGGTATTGCGATAGAAGCGTAAATGGATTTCGCCAACGAACCACCTCGCAAGACTACTGTCGCGCCGTCTTCAAGGCGGCTTGCAACAGCGCGAAAAGGGATGCGAAGATCATCAAAATTTTGAATATTGCTGACATTATAGGTGGCACTTTTCAAAAATTTCAGCATGTTTTGACGCTTGAAAAGACCGGTTCCAAAAACGATCTCTTCATCAGCATTGATCCCGACCATCGCGTTCCCGGGAAAAGCGCGCTGGAGTTTTTTACGTCTAAAAGGGATCTGTGTACGGTCATAGTCAAAGGTAATGACCTTTGTCCAGTCCATCGTCGTAAGCTGACGCTCGATCTCGTTTGAACTCATCCCTGCAGCATAAAGTCCACCCACAAAAGAGCCCATACTTGTTCCGACAATGGCATCGATAGGAATGTTATGGTGTTCAAAAGCTTTAATGACCCCAAGGTGGGCACCGCCGCGTGCGCCACCACCACTTAGAACCAGACCAATACGAGGTCGTTTATACCCATCTTCATGCTTTGTTGGCTTATTTGCATCCACATTTAGTCCTGAGAGGAATGCGGCGTCTTTATTACCATGTGTCGCCAGGTCAAGCTCATCAAAAGAGTCACTCTGTTTGGTATGTACCTGTTTACTGGTACCTTTAAATGCATTGATCCCTTTTACATCATTTTTAGGAATCACAGAAATAGCATTGATCTTCTCATCTGAAACAGTATAATTTTGATCATCTGCATGAATAGCAGCGCCTAATACCAGATAAAGCGATAGAGATAGAACGAATGTTTTTGTCGACATATTACACCAGCTCAAATGCCAGTGCTAAAGTCGACAGCCAAATAGCACCTAATGTCAACAGTGATACAAAGACCAAAGCGGCTCCGGCATCTTTGGCCTGCTTTGCCAAGATGTGATAATCTTTAGTAACAAGGTCAACCACTCGTTCAATGGCACTATTCGTTATCTCAGCCATAATAGGAATGATGAGCGAGATACTCAATACAAACTTATACCCTATCTCTATTGGCAACATCCAAGCAAAGACTATACCACCAACAAAAAGAAGAAGCTGTAGTTTAAATGAGCTCTCATGTTTTGTCACATCGACCAGACCTGCCAATGCATAGGTCGTATTTTTAAAAAGTGTGTATTTTGGTTTATTGTGCATCGTATTCGTCCTTAAGTTTTTGTACTGCTTTTTGCAGCTCTTCGGCTGTTGTTGTCATTGGCATTGGATCACCGTAGATAATTGTGACCTTACGGCGTAGTCTAGCTCGTTTTTCAACATGTTTCTTAGGCGAACGAGAAAGACGGCTGCCCCACATCCCACCAATGTAAAAAGGGATGATCACACCGTCACTGTCTCTAGCCACCATCTCATAACCGCGCTGAAATTTTTGTAAGGTCTCTCCCCGATTAATAGCACCTTCCGGGAACAGTGTAATCAGCGCGTGATGCTGCAAACGTTCTTTGGCAATTCTAAAGGCATCTTTAGACGCTTTAGGCGAAACAGGAATGGCATCACCCCACTTAAAAAAAGAGTGTATTATCGGCCAATTGTAAATATCCCTGTCCATCATAAAGATAGTACGTCTACCTATACCAAACTGCACGATCATCCAGTCGATCCAGCTTACATGATTTCCAAGCAACAGCACCGCTCCGCTCGGAGGCACTTTTTCACTGTTAAGATACACAAGGTGATAACGAAACGAAAGAAAGAGTTCAGTCAAAAACCATGCCAAGATCAATTGATGTTTACGGATCATATAGATGGCCATCAAAGCAGTAAGTCCGAATAAGAGGTAAAAAAGACCTACGGCATTGATGCCTTCATAAGCAAAGAAGGTTGTCAACATCAGAAAACTCACCATAAGGATGTTTTGAATGAAGTTGTTACCCGCAAGAATGGTACCCAGGTGGACACCGGGTGCATGTTTTTGAATGTACGAGTTTAGCGGAACAATAAACATACCTGCCGAGAGTCCGAAGGTGAAAAAGAGAATAGCGATCGGTTCAATACGATCAAGCATCGGGATAAAAAGAAGACTCAGAGCCATACCCACAGCACTAAACGGCACGAGTCCCATATTGATGTAAAACTTGGAGAAACGTGCGGCAATGATAGAACCAAAGATAATGCCTAAAGCGGTAAGAGCAAGGATCCCATTAACTAAGATAGTGTTGGTGATACCCAGTTCATCTTTTGCATAGGCCCCGAAGATGGTGAGTGCCACTTGCGAGACACCCCAAAAGATTGATAGTCCAAATATAGCTTCTAAGATAGGACGTTTGCGTGTGATGGTCTTTATATTTTTAAGAAGATAGTAGCCGGAGAGGTATCGTCTAAAGTGAAACTTTCGCTCAGACGGAACACGTTGTTGGTTAGGCAGTCGAGACATCAGGTAGAGTTCCACAAGTGAACCCAATACCAACAACCATCCAAGAGGTGCCACCTGCTTCAAGATATCATCAGCACTCTCAAACGCACCTAATGCGTTTTCAAACATCAAGGTATAGACCACGATCCCAGAGAGGATAGCAACCGTTGTTGCCGCTTGCACCGCTGCATTACCGGCGGAGATAAACTTGTTCCCTACCAGCTCTTTGATGTAACCGTACTTGGCAGGCGAGTAGATCGCACTCTGCATCGCCAACAAGAAGGTAAAACCGAAAGCTATTTCAAACCACCCCATATAGTACGAAAAGGTGATCGCCAATGTCAGTACTACGGCTAAAACAGCCGCATAGGTCATCACCCTGTTTTTTGGAAATTTGTCAGAGAGAAAACCTGCGGGGGTAAAGACCATGATAAACGGTAAGAGGATCAAGGCATTGACGATCGCCGTCAGGATGATCTGCTCTTGATTATCGTAGATCTTAAAGATGGTATTTTGAATAATGATCTTATGTCCAAGATCGGTGAAAGCATTTAAAAAGAGAGCAATGATGTAGGGAAAGGTGCCCTTGATCTTGAACATCTCTTTCAAGAAGCGACTCCAGTACTCCAACCCGCATAGATGCCATGCTCTTTTTCAGCTGTGGTGATCAGCAGAAATGCCAACTCTTCTAAAAGTTCTGCATCAATGGCATGCTCCTGCGTCATGATCAATGTATACCCATACTCTTCGCTGCTGTTATAACTGATATCTTTCTCTTTAAAACCGTGCAGGTACAAGGTCTCAGCCACACGCTTGGCATTTGTCTCCGTTAAAAAGCCCATGTAGTGTTCTACTTCGCGCGCTACTGAAAAGTCATCGCCTGCCTCTTTCAACTCATCCATAATGTGACGGCTCTGTACCTGTTGAAGCATCAACGCACTAGGGTAAAGTGTATAAAGGTAGTGTTCCCACTTTGCATCTCTGGTTGAACCGGTGTCAGTGACGTAGGCAGAACCCACAACTTTGGAGACAGTACTCTGAAACTTTTTAGCTGTCGGTGCGTAGAAGTAGAGTTCAAGCCAGCCGTCTTCATATTTCTGACCGACACTGATGGCATCGATCTCTTTTGAAAGTGTCTCTTTCAACGTATCGGTCACTCTGTTTAATCTCTCTAATTCAGAAGGTGTTGCAAACCCCTCCTCATCAACCTCGTTCATCTTTAAAAAGGCCCAAAGAAGCCATGGACGCTCTTCTTGCGGAGCACTGTCCATGTAGTCCATCTCAAGTTCTGTCTTTACAGAGCTTTCATCACTTGCGGTAATATAGTATTCAATCATTGTATTTATATCTTTGTAGAAAAAGTTATTTATTTTATCTTTTTGCTTGTATATTCTGGCTAAAAAGTGACAGAACAGTTATAATAACCGCCATGGAAAACATCTATCTACTACTTATTATTTATATCGCCTTAGAGCTCTTTGAGATACAGTGGCAAAAAGCAGGCAACCTTATCGGCATCTTGGCCAAGCTCTATCGCTACTACAACAAAAACATCATCCTCTTTTTTCTGATGCACCCTACGTTTTACTTTGGTATCGGTCTTGCG
>JBATWM010000116.1:0-41608 GCA_049672605.1 Sulfurimonadaceae bacterium | reverse complement strand
ACAGATAAACCAGACGGTACAATGAGAAAACTGACCAATCCTTCCAAACTGCATGCACTTGGATGGAGACATAAAATGGAGTTAGGAGAAGGTATTGAAAGAATGTACAGTTGGTATGTCAATAATGCCAAATAGCTACCCGATATATCAATACAAACATATCATCAAATTACGGTAAGATAAATATATGACAAGAGAGATACTGACAGATAACGGAATTTACAGTTATGAAGAGATTGAACTGTGTCTTGGCAGAAAAATCATTGACCCGGAGATCGCCAAGAAAAACCTGCTTGATTTTAAAAAAGTCATGGATGTTCATGGAGTCAGATATGGTTTAATGTATGGAACACTTCTGGGTGCTGTCAGAGAAGGCGGTTTTATTGTCTACGATGAAGATGCGGATGTTTTTGTTTTAGCAGAAGATCGCAATAAAGTTTTAAACGCTCTGTTTGATCTTGAAAAACTCGGATTAAAAGTTGCACGACATAGTGATGATGAAAGATTGTTGTCTGTTATTCGGGATGATGAGTATATTGATATGTATTTTTTCAAAAAAACTTTCTTTAAAAAAAGAAGAGAGGGGGACAGTGTTGTAGATGCAAACTATCTGGAACATACGGAAACCATGGAGTTTTTGGGCGAGCCATTTCCCGTTCCGGGTAATCCAAAACAGTTATTATGCGTGTTGTATGGCGAGGACTGGAATATACCGAAAAAAAATGGTAAGGCAATGGATAATGCTTTTGATAGAAAAATTAAAGTTTTTTTGATCGAGAAATTACCATTTATGTACAAAATATTTAATATATTCTTGGGCAGGAAATAATTTATCGTTAGGTATAATCAGAAGATTTCCCCGATATTTGTATCTGTTTGGAGTCTAATAAAGTTCAATCCAATACTCCGTACCCTTTGGGTCGGAGTTAGCTAGAGTATTTTTAGAAATTAGAAGTTCATTTTATTTGGCAATAGATTAGAGCCGTATTGTGCATTTAGAGAATAGAGCTAAAGACAAAAAATATTTTTATAGGAAGGAATTAGATGACTACAAAAGCTGAAGAGTTGATTCTTGATCGTTTGGGACTTGAAAAGTTTCGCACTGAATGCAAGAAAAACTCTAAAAGAGTTGTACTTGCACAAGGTGTATTTGATATTTTACATCCAGGCCATTTAAAATTCCTGGAAAAATCGAGGGAATGCGGTGACGTGCTTATTGTAGGCATAAACGATGACGCTTTTGCAAGAACCAAGGGAGACGATCGACCGATTCAGGGTGAGTATGACCGTGCACATCTTGTAGCCGGCTTTGAATGCGTTAGTGGCGTTCACATTTTTTCTGATGATATGGATCTGATACAACTTGTACAGCCAGATTTCTTTATTATGTCCACGGCTACTTCCGAAACAGTTGAAGAGAGGATAGACCAACAGCAAGCAGTAGAAGAACTGGGCGGCAAGATTGTTGTTTTTGACGCATTTTCTACATTGCACTCAACAGAAATAATTGAAAAGTTAAAAATATCAGTGTAAAAGAACCGCCTGAAGGTTTGTATCACCTTACCTAATATGCCTCGATTATTAAGAGAGTAAAAATTATAAACTCAACTTTCGAATATAAACCCTTAGCATAGCGATAATATTGAGCAGAACTTTATTCTCCTTGATACTTTTTCAATATCAGCGATATTTGTCATTATTTGAATAAAGAGTTGCCTCGATATTACAAGGGCTTCAAGTTCACATTCTAACTCCCTAAAGAGTTCACCAAGCGTTTGAGGTTCATTACGCCAATTCTAATCACAAGTGCAATTTCCCACCTGAATTAAGCAGCCAGTTTTCTAGCAAACTCCTTGAAAAAAACTTCATATGGCGTTTTATATCCAAGTACTTTTCTTAGTCTGTGGTTTAGCCTGTTCTGAATCATAATAATTTCCTCCTTTGTAACATGTGTGAATACACTTTTCTTTGGTAAATATTGACGAATAAGTCCATTGGTATGTTCATTTAGTCCTCTATCACAAGAACGATATGGTCTGGCAAAGTAAAAGTCACTATCTAAAGATTTGGATACCTTTTGATGATAAGCAAACTTTTTTCATAATCACTGGTAATCGTATGGGTGATATGCTTTATCGGAGTGATCATCTCGATCAGTGCTTTAGTCACTGCATCAGCTTGTTTGGACGAGACCTTTTTGATAAGTGCAAAATTGGACTTTCTATCAACTACTTACTGTATCGATCTCAAGGTCACAATACGACTCTTTGTCTCCACTATTCTTGGTCGCTTATCGATCATCACTCGGTCTTTGATCGTGCCTCTAGTCTTATAGGTGTTTGATCGTTTATGGTACTTCTTATTCTTGTGTCGCAGAGATTTGTAAAGTCTTCGGCCATTAGCTTTATCGGCATAGATATAACGATATATGGTCTCATGGACAATCGATATACCTATATCTAATTTCATCCTACCTGATATCTGTTCTGGTGACCAGTCTTGTTTGAGGTGTTTACGGATGTAACGTTCAACAGACTTTGTAAGAACAACTTTTTTATGCTTGTGTTTATGCCTGACTACGGTAAATATCTGTGCTTGTTCAGCTGTATAACATTGATCTCTTACTAAGTGATTGCGTCGTAACTCTCTATTGATCGTCGATGGACTAACGTCAACCTTCTTAGCTATCTCTTTTTGTAAACATCCCGCATTTACTAAAGCTGAAATATGTATCTTTTCTGCAAGGTTAATTGGGTGTATCTCATGCTTCTTCCTTGATTTTTGGTCGAATAAAGGTTAGCTGATTACTCGTTAACCCTATCTTCCTTCATCTCTTAGAAAAATTGCACTTATCTTTAGAATTGGGGTTTAGAATTGGCGATTTGAATGTAACAGATCTATCTGTTTCTTACATTTAAGATTGGACTATATAAAGCCGATGAATGTTTATCTGAAAGAGAGTAAAAAAGTTGCTTATGCTATAAAATGACAGTGAAAATATAATTTCATAAAAAAATTGTCTTAATAAATTGTTTTTTTGGACTTTATTGGTCGATATTTTACACTGAAATGGCTTCCGATTGGAGTATGACTTGCTTCTGCGAGAGGACGCATTACTAGCATCATATGGATCAACTTAAGGACTGATAGGGTAAAATTGTACAACAAAATAAGTAGCAATAAGAAAGCTGAAAGTGCCTGTATGGTGTTAGAAGATGAAGAGTGTATGGCCTTGAAAACCAAAGCTGACTTCGGACCGGTCACCTGGACTATTTAGAGAATTTTTATTAAAGAGAATATTTTTCTTTTTTATAAAAATTTATTGCTAAGAATTTGGAGCAGATGATGAATATATTGGTATTAGGTAGTGGTGGACGTGAGTACTCTATTGGGCGCGCCCTGAAAAAAGATGAAGCGGTTGATAAACTATATTTTGCTCCGGGTAACGGTGCAACAAATGAGCTGGGTGAGAATCTTAGTATTAAAGAGTATGACGAGCTTGCAGATTTTGCAATTGCCAACAATATTGATCTGACGATTGTCGGTCCTGAAGCACCACTTGTTGATGGTGTGGTTGATATCTTCAAGGCAAAGGGTCTGACGATCTTTGGCCCAAGTAAAGAAGCAGCACAACTTGAGGGCTCAAAAGTCTACATGAAAAACTTCCTAGCGAAGTATGAGATTCCTACCGCACGTTACATTGAGACGGGGCTTATTGAAGAAGCTTTCAAGTTCATAATGAGCTTGCCAACACCAATCGTTGTTAAGGCAGACGGACTTTGCGGCGGTAAAGGTGTCATCATCGCAATGAGTCATGATGAGGCGAAAAAAGCGGTCTCTGAGATGCTAAGCGGTAAGTCATTTGGTGATGCGGGTAAAAAAGTCATTGTTGAAGAGTTCTTGGATGGTTACGAACTCTCTATGTTCGCTATTTGTGATGGTGATGATTTCATATTATTGCAAGCTGCACAAGATCATAAACGTCTTCTAGACGGTGATCAAGGTCCAAATACAGGAGGGATGGGTGCTTACGCGCCAACACCGCTTGTTGATGATGTCCTTTATGAAAAAGTGAAAGAGCGTGTTATTCGTCCGACGCTCAAAGGGATGAAAGCAGAAGGGGCACCGTTTGAGGGTGTCCTTTTTATCGGTATCATGGTTGTCAATGGCGAACCGATCACGTTAGAGTTTAACGTCCGTTTTGGAGACCCTGAGTGTGAGATCTTAATGCCACTGCTTAAAACACCGGCTTCAGAGCTTTTCTACAAAGCAGCGACAAAACAGCTTGACACTCTGAACGTAGAGTTCTCAGATGAGTATGCAGTCGGTGTGGTCATGGCGAGTAAAGATTACCCGTACAGCTCTACGCCTCCGGCTGAGATCGTTGTCGATGAAATTGTTCACGAAGATATTAGAGCAAACACGCATATCTCTTATGCCGGTGTCAGTTCTGATGATGAAGGCAAATTGTACGCTGATGGCGGACGTGTCCTTGTCTGTGTCGGTTTGGGTGAGAGTATTCAAGAAGCACGTGATCGTGCTTATGCACTTTGTGGTCAAGTTCACTTTGCAGGCAAGAAACTCCGTACAGACATCGCTTACCAAGCACTTTAGGCTTGCATTGTGAATAATGAGGTAGAACACCGCCTTTTGCGTGCTGGTTTGGAGTTGGCTAGTGTTCAAAAGCGTGCATTCGCCTTTTTTATTGACGAGTTGCTCCTCGCATTTCTCTTTCTGTTTATTATTTACGATCAGATTGCTTCAGTAAGCGATCCTGACGCCATTGTTGCGTTGATCAATACGTTTACCTTCGAGTATCTTCTGATCAAAATACTTTATCAAACACTTTTTGTATATTACTATGGCGCGACCTTGGGCAAGATCCTTGCGAAAATCCAGGTTGTTGATGCTGTTACCATGCAGAGACCGATCTTTGGAAGTGCCTTAAACCGTGGTGTTTTTCGCATTATCAGTGAGATGATCTTCTATTTGGGCTTTATCTGGGCCTTTTACACTGAAAATAGACAGAGTTGGCATGACAAAACAGCTCGAACTTTGGTCGTCAATGTCTAGATATCTTCTTTGGTTCTTTCTGCTTTTATCAAGCCTGCATGCAGCTGATCAGGTAGAGTTTTATGCTAAAAGCTTAGAGCAAAATGGAACGAAGGTGATTGCCGAAGGTGATGTGCTGATCATCTATCAAGATGCTTATATCACGGCAGACAGAGCTACTTATGACAAAAACAGTACGGAACTTGAGCTATTTGGCAATGTAGTGACCCTAAAAGGGAGCGAGTATCAGCTGATTGGTGAGTATGTTAAGTTTAATATGCAAAAAAGAGAGCGGGAGATCACCCCTTTTTTCATGTTGGAAAAAGAGTCAAGACTATGGCTCTCTGCACAAAAAACGACAGCATGTGAAAACAAATTTAACATTGAAAGTGGAATTGTTTCGGGCTGTAATCCGGATGATCCGATGTGGGAGATCTATTTTAGCAGCTCCGACTATGATGATGATACAAAATGGATGAATCTCTATAATGCCCGTTTCCACATAGGGGGTGTACCACTCTTTTACCTCCCTTATTTCGGGTATTCGATGGATAGAAAGAGGCGCAGCGGACTGTTAATGCCCGCTTTTGGTATTTCGGGTTCAGAAGGGTTCTATTATGAACAACCTCTCTACATTGTTATCGGCGATCAAGTTGATATAGAGATCAGACCACAGGTACGTACTTTGCGTGGTAATGGACTCTATGGGACCTTGCGTTTTGTTGATTCGAAGGACTCTAAAGGGAGTCTGACCTTAGGGTACTTTGCAGAAAAAGAGAGTTATTTTAAAGAGAACAATCTTCAAAATGATAAACATTACGGTTTTGGTTTTGAGTATGAAAACAGACGAGTATTGCAAAATTGGCTGGGGCTTGATCTTGATGGGCAGTCGGGCCTCTACAGTGATGTTCAATGGATGAATGACGTTGATTATATCAACCTCTCGAGTAATGACACGATTAACAATGTCACGTCAAACCAGGTCTATTCACGTGTCAATCTCTTCTACAACGAAGAGGATAACTATTATGGTGCCTATCTGAAGTACTATCTGGACCTTGATCCACAAAATATTGACAAACGTAATGCAACGATTCAGAAACTTCCAATTCTACAATACCACCACTATCTTGATGCCTTTTTGGATCAGCACCTCTTTTATACACTGAACATGCTTGCCAACAATTATGTTCGTCAGGAGGGCAAAGCGGGGGCAGAAATAGATATTACTGTACCCGTTTCTCTACAGGCATCTCTTTTTGATGAATATGTAAATGTGGCGTATAAGGCGCAACTAAATGGACGTATGATCGATTTTAGAGGTGAAGCTGATGCAAATGTGACGGAAGGTATTTATGAACAAGGCTTTTATGGAAGTCTGTCTCATGTTGTGGAAATAGGTACCTATTTGACAAAAGGGTATGAAGAGAATTCGCATACTATGGGACTTTCAGCAACCTATACTAAATTTGGCAGTGATAAAAAGACAGGTTATTATGAAAATGTAGAAAACAACTGTTCAATATCAGACCCAACTAATTTAGACTGTGAATTCTACACCCTTAACAGCGTGGCGGATTATGTCGACCTTCGGTTTACCCAATACCTGATCGACAGCAGTGGTAAAGAGACGATATATCATAGACTTTCGCAACCTATCATCGTGAATGAGACAAGTGATCAAGAGAGAGGACTAGGTGACTTTGAAAATGAGTTTCGTTGGAATATTACTGATCGTATCTCATTTTATGATGACACTTTTTACAGCTTTCAACGTAGTGAATGGGCAAAGACGTTAAATACGCTGCGTTATCAAGATAGCACCTATAATGTTGGTTTCTCATATTTATATGAAAATAAGGCTTATAGAGACAAAATCGAGCCTTATACCAAGTATATGAATGCTGATGCCTCTTATCGTTATAATGAACACTACAAGTACTTCACTAAATTTGCTTTTGATGTTGAAAACAATATCAAAAAGTATGCGGAAGTCGGGTTTTTATACTCGAAACGGTGTTGGGACTTTGGTCTGCGATATGTAGAGAACAACCGTCCTGTTCTTTTGAATGGTAGCATAACAAGTAGTGTGTTTGATAAATATGTCTATTTTACAATTATTATGAAACCTTTAGGCGGTTCTGAAGTAAACTATAGAACAACAGATACCCTAAAAAGTCGATAAGGAGTGAAGGTGAACGGCAGAAAATATATGTTCAAAGATCGCAGTGATGCAGCTGAGAAACTCAAAGAGCAGTTACCTCTTGATCAGATGAAACACGAGAAGTGGCATCTTGTTGCTGTTTCATCGGGTGGGCTTGAACTGATCCATCATCTCAATAAACGTCTGCAGTTAGAAAAAGACTTTCTCTTTTCAGCCGGTATCTATGCACCAAAAAACAGTGAATGCGAGCTGGCTCGGGTAAGTGAGTACGAAGAGATCGTTATCAATGACAGACTTGTTGAGGCCTTTGAGATAACCTATGACTACATCTATGGTGAAGCCTCGCGTAAACATGAAGAGAAAATACTCAGTTATATCTACAAATACCGAAAAGGTAAACATTTTGAAGATATGCAGGGCAAGACCATCATGCTGGTGGATGAAGGGGCTGAGAGTGGTCTGAAGCTGATGGGGGCTATTAAGACTATCTTGGCGATGAACCCTAAAGCGGTCTATGTTGCTGTGCCTGTACTCCCGAGTGATCTGCTTGATGGGTTAGAACCCTTGGCAGATGAGATCTTTTTAGTCTCATCCTTAAATGATTATGTTGAGACGAAGAGTTATTACGAAGATTTTGCCACAGTTACAGATGAGCAGATCGAGCAGTACCTAGGAGAGTAAGATGGACTATGATGTATTAATAGATTTGGACAATAAAAACGAAGAGTATGCCCTAGGTATAGTGGCTAAACAGGCAAATGGTTCCATCTGGCTAAAAAGCGGCAAAACAGTGATGCTTGCAACGGTTGTGATCGATGAAAATGAGTTTGCCGGCGGTGAGTTTTTGCCATTGACTGTTCAGTATGTTGAAAAAGCGTATGCTGCAGGAAAGTTTCCAGGCGGTTACATTAAACGTGAAACTAAGCCAAGTGATTTTGAAGCCCTGACATCACGCATTATTGACCGCTCTTTGCGCCCTCTCTTTCCTAAAGGGTTTACGAACCCGATCCAGATCACTATTATGGTCTTAAGTGCTGATGAAGAGTCTGACCTGCAGTCACTTGCGCTTAATGCAGCTTCTGCTTCACTTTTTGTCTCGGACATAGGTATTAAAACCTCTGTGACTGCTTGTCGTGTAGCAAAGGTTGAAGGCGAGTTGATCATCAACCCTAGCACGTCACAACTTTCAGAGAGTACACTGGACCTCTATGTGGCAGGCAGCAAGGATGACCTTTTGATGATCGAGATGAAAGCCCAAGGTTCAGTTGAGATAGAACTTCTTTCAACAGCCATGGTCGATCCGATGATCGATCCCGCAATGGGGGTTGATACCATTGAAACCTATAACTCCAATATTTTAGGTGAAGAGGAGTTTATAGAGATCCTTTCTCAAGCACAAGCATCACTTAGAAATGCAAACGAGGCGTATGAAAGTGCTTTTGAGCCTTTTGTAAAAAAGCCGATGCCTATGGAGTTGCATACGGTTGATGGTACCGACGTCATTGAAGCCTATATCATAGAAAACCATAGTGAGGCCATTCGAGATGCGATCAGTCAGATGGCAAAAAGTGAGCGTTCAAATGCTTTGCGTGTTATTAGAAATGAGATCTTGGCAACGCACAGTGAGTGGGATAAAGAGCATGTCAAGATGGCACTTGTCACTGTAAAAACTGCGATGGTGCGTCAAGCGATTTTAGAGGAGGGTGTTCGTGCCGATGGACGTACACTCACCGAGATACGGCCTATCGATATCAAGACCAACGTATTACCTTCGGCGCACGGCTCATGTCTCTTTACCCGTGGCCAGACACAAGCATTGGTCGTCTTAACACTCGGCGGTGATAAAGATGCGCAGATGTTTGAGACACTGAATGATTCTGCTCAGCATAGTGAGCGATTTATGGTGCACTACAACTTCCCTGGGTTTTCTGTTGGCGAAGCCTCACCGATGGGTGCACCAAAACGAAGAGAACTTGGGCATGGGAATTTGGCTAAACGAGCTTTAGAGTGTACATTGGAATCACCGTCTAGCACGATTCGTCTTGTCTCAGAGATATTGGAGTCGAACGGTTCGTCATCTATGGCGACAGTGTGTGGCGGCTATATGGCAATGCGTGCGGGTGATCTTGAGTTGACTGACACTGTTGCAGGAATTGCCATGGGAATGGTCTCTGAAGGCGGTAACTATGCCATTCTCTCTGATATTACCGGACTCGAAGACCATGATGGTGATCTGGACTTTAAAGTAACAGGTTCTAAAGAGGGGATCTCTGCTCTGCAGATGGACATTAAGTTAGGCGGTATCTCTTTTGAAGTCTTGCAAAAAGCACTGTACCAAGCAAGAGAAGGCCGCGCACATATTATTGACATTATGTTAGAAGCGGAAAAAGAGATCAAACTCAGTGATGACCTTCCAAGTAGTGACATCTTCCATATTGACCCCTCTCGTGTCGGCGAGATCATTGGTCAAGCAGGTAAGACTATTCGTGCGATCATTGAGAAGTTTGAGGTTGCGATCGATATTGATCGTAAAGGCGGTAAGGTAAAAGTCTCCGGTACAAATCGTGAGGATATAAAAGCAGCACGGCAACATATTGAAGGTATTGCGACGAAAGAGCGCGAAGCTGTTCCAGAATACCAGGTAGGTGATGTGATCGATGGTAAGGTGAAACGCATTGTTGACTTTGGTGCTTTCATTGAACTGCCAGGCGGGGTTGATGGCTTGCTCCATATCTCTAAGATCTCTGATGAACACATTAAAAATGTTGCGGATGTTGTTAGTATAGATGATGATATTAAAGTAGAAATACTAGAGTTCAAAGGCAACAAGATCTCCCTAGGCCGTGCGAAGTCTTAGCTTCAGCACATCTTGCACAAAAGTTTGCCTCTCCACGCACTATAGTGCGTTATCAGACAAACATTTTGCACAACCTGCACCAAATCTAAGACTTCGATGGGTTTAAGTAGAGTTAGATGAGCTTCGCCATCTTTCGAACATCCAAAAAACTGTGTTTTTTAAACAAACATTTATGACCCACTCACTATAATTCCGCATACAAAGTGTTAAGTAGGGACATGGCTCGCATTTATGTGGCTATGGCTTATCGATTTAGATAGGTTACGCTAGCCGAACGGACTTTGATTTGAAAACGGAGAAACATAATGAAAAAAATTGTATTAATGATGCTAGCACTTGCTGCTACTGCATTCGCTGCTGACGCAGACGTTGCTAACCAAACTCTTAAAGCGTACTCAATGATCGCTGCTGGTGTTGGTCTTGGTCTTGCTGCACTTGGTGGAGCTATCGGTATGGGTCACACTGCTGCTGCAACTATCGCTGGTACTGCACGTAACCCAGGTCTTGGTGGAAAACTAATGACTACAATGTTCATCGCTCTTGCAATGATCGAAGCACAGGTTATCTATACACTTGTAATTGCTCTTATCGCTCTTTACGCTAACCCGTACCTAGGATAATCAATACCTTTTTAAGACGTGATCTTTTCACGTCTTAGTTTGTTAAAAGCCCTCAAAACTTTTTCTAAACTCAGTACAAATTTTTCTACATATGCGCACGTGGTGGAACGGTAGACACGCTACCTTGAGGGGGTAGTGCCTTCGGGTGTGGAAGTTCAAATCTTCTCGTGCGCACCATCTCTTTTAAACATCTAACATTTCTTTTTATCAAAACAACTTTTAACTAGCATATATACTGAAGCCTAACACTGCGATTAGTACCTTTAATCATATTTTTGTTTACCTGCTTTTGCTCATCAGGTTATATTGTAATGTTTTTGTGGTTGAACCGGGTAATGAAGTAAAGGTGTGTTTGTCCCATGTCTTTAGGAACGAATTGTATATGACAACGGCATTGGGATGCCGTCAAAAATTATTTATGCTTTAGGGTCTTTTAAAAATGCTAGATTTAGCGTATCTTTACCGTCAATTATTTTCTTCCCAACAGATAGTTTTACACTATAAAAAAGAAATAATTCACCACTGTTATTAATACCTAGAATAAAAGTATATTCACCAAAAGAGTATTTTTTCAAACCTTTAGCTTCAGGTTTTTCTGAAGGATTCTCAATATGAAAGCAAATTCCGTTTGGAAAGTCGTGTGCACGATGATCTTCCTCCCTCATACTCACTTCACCTAACTCAGAAGTCACTTGAACAGATAACTTCTGATCTAGTTCATGTGTTTTAATAATATAAGGTCCGTAATTAATTTGCATTTAAATTCCTTTTTTTCTAATAATATGGTTATAACTGAAGTATATCGAATTTATAAGGATAACTTTTAGATTTTGAAGTAAGAAATAGAAAGTTTCAGAAATTTTAGTATTATTGACATAACTTTAATGTTTCTATTTATTGTCTCCGTACGCTAGTTCATAACTATGTACTTTGAGTGCAAGGCTTTAGCTGCTATATGCATCTCTAAATAAAATGGTCATTCTGAACTTGATTCAGAATCCAGCTCTTTATGAAAATTGTATTGTTATCTGCATCTGAGATGCAGTGGATCCCAAATCAAGTTTAGGATGATGAGGAAAAGAAAGTGGACTTTCAGTCCAGAGTGCTTTAGTTGCTTCTTTTAAAAGTAGTAGGACAAACAATGCTGACATTGCTATCATATATAAGATGGCATCTACCGATAAACTCAATCACTTTTTCATCAGGCATTTCACATGGTTTCAATAGACCGTTTGCTGTTTGAGGATAGTAGTTAAGACTGATGAAGTTTGTATCACCCAGCTCTTCTGCATAGATTTTTATGAGTTTACCGTCTAGATGGGTTTCTTTGCGAAAAAGATAGCGTTTATCGTCAAATATGACATCATATGCACCATCTTCAAAAGAGAGCAGACGTTCATGAAAAAATGTCGTGTTTAAATTATCCACTACACTTTGTTTTGGATAGTGATCTTAGTGGCTTCAAAAAGTTCGGTTGCTTTTTGGATCATTGGCTCTTCGAGGATGGCTTGGCCGTCAAACTCTTTGGTAGATTGATCGCTTTCGCTGCAATTGGTGACACAAGAGCCTGTACCGACCTCTGACTCTTCGGTCATTGATGAGACTTGGGGTGCGGGCTCAGAGACCTCAGGTGCAGCAGTCTGTTTCATCTGCTGTTGAGGTTGTGCAGTGACTGGACTTTGGATATTAGTTGATGGTGTCTGTTCAGGTGCACTAGAAGGCGCCGGATTAGAACACTTCTGCGCTTTGATCTGTGTCTCAAAACCAAAGATCTCACGAACAAACTGTTTAATAACGCTATAACCGTGTTTGAGTTGTTGTTTACACGCATCATCTGCACAACTTTCCCATGTTAGAACATTCTCTGTATACGAGACGAAGGTGATCTGCTCTTTAAAACATACTCCGAGGTCGATACTGCGATCTTCGATCTTTTTAATAAGCTGTTCAAACATGGCACGTTCTTTGGCATCGCTGATAACAGGTTCTTGAACGGGTGGTTCAATGTTTGGTATAGGCTCTTCTGTTTTTGTGTCTGGTTTTGGGGCTACAGACTCAGCTGTAGGTTCAACTTTTTGTGATGGCGGTGTTGATTGGACTTCTTGTTTGAGGTGTGTCGGTGTAACAGCATGAGGCATAGGAGCGCCACTGCTGATCTGAGCCTCCAACGATTCTATCATCTGGTCGATCTCTTTGACTTTCAGTGCTTCCAACATCTTGAAAAAGATCATACTAAGGACAAAACTACCGTCGGCATTGATGCTGAAAAGTGATTTGGCGTCAGAGAGAATGCGGAAAAAACGTTCTAAGAGTAAAACAGAGTAACGGCCGTCTTGGGCATAAAGACGCTCTTTTAAAAAGGCGATGAGTTCATCGACTACCATCTCTGCTTCATAATCTTCAAGCTCTTGAATATAACCAAGAACAGCCTCTCTATTGTTATTGAAAATAGCAGTAAAGAGCGTTTCAAGAAATTGTGGGTCAACAAGGCCAAGCATGTCGGTCACTGTCTGGACATCAACATGATTTTTAGAGTAGATGATAGCTTGATCTAGCAGAGTCAAAGTGTCACGAAGACTGCCTGATCCGCTGCGTGCCAGAATATCTAAAGCGGCATCTTCATAGGTGATATTTTCAAGTTGAAGAATATGTTGAAGATGATGAACCACATTGATATTAGAGATGCGCTTAAAACGAAAATGCTGAGTACGGCTTAAGATGGTTGCCGGCAGTTTCAATGGGTCAGTTGTTGCCAAGATGAACTTGACATATTGCGGCGGTTCTTCAAGGGTTTTAAGCAGGGCGTTAAACGCCTCTTTTGTAAGCATATGGACTTCATCGATAATAAAGATCTTATATTGTCCAGTAGCGGGTTTATACTTGGTATGCTCAATAAGGTCACGTATGTCATCGATCTTACGGCTAGAGGCTGCATCCATCTCGATGATGTCGATGTGACGACCCTCTTTAGCCATGAGACAGTGCTCACAAACACCACAGGGTTTAGAGATAGGACCTTGTTCACAGATAAGGGCTTTGGCAAAGATACGAGCCGTTGATGTCTTCCCTGAACCACGCAGACCAGAGAAGAGATAAGCGTGCGAAAGACGGTTAGAGTCAAGGGCAAGTGAAAGTGTCTGTGAGATCGTCTCTTGACCGATAAGTTCGTTAAAACTCTCGGGACGATATTTTCGTGCTAAAACTTCTGAACTCTCTTTCACTGGAACGCCTTGCATAAAATTTACATTAGTTTATCATAGCAAGGCTTTTAAAGAGGGTAATTAGGCAGTATGATTTCTAACTGCAGGTGGGCTTCAGACCGAGCGGAAACTTAGCGTTATCACAGCCGAAGATATGAGTTCTTTTGCATACATTAGTTCTGGTCCTAGCAGCCGGATTATCAGACATTTATTAGGGTCTCAGAGCTCCCGGCTTATAATCGGGCGGTCTGCAGTTCGAGCCCGCGAGGATCCACCACTCTTCGCGCTATTTTGTCTTACATTTTTTCCACATTATTTTAATGTATACTATAAGTAGAAAAAGGAGAAGCGTTATGACAAAAGTTATTTTAATATTAATCTTTATAAGTAATCTTATGTATGCATCTAGTGTTACGGCGCAATATGATGTTGATTTCTCAGTAGTCGGCACGATAGCCAAGGCTTCTATGAATAAAGTTGTAGAGGGTGATGATTACGTTATAACACTTGAGGCTCACGCTATAGGTATTGCTGCAGAGATGACCAAGGATAGAAGTGAGACCTATATCTCTCAAGGATCTGTTGTCGGTTCAGAATTTATCCCGGATGTTTTGGTTGTCAAAAGAAAGACAAAGGATAAAGAGAAATACACTATTTTTAAGTTTGATCATAAAAACAAGGTTGTCCAAAAAGACAGTTCAGAGGTCGAACGCGTGTGCGATAAGTCAATTGATGTCATAAGCATGAGAATTATCTCAACTGAAAAAGAGGAGTTTTCATTCTCATCTGTAAAAAATGATATATATGCTAGAAATGATATCGTCTCTCTACTTTTCAATAGCCGTTATTATATTGGTACTATGAGTGTTGGTGAAAGAAAAAAACTTCGCGCTGTTGGTATTAAAACTGATGAGGGTGAGCTGATGATAAGCCTTCCGGCTAGAGGGGCTGTAATCGATAATATTGATAAAACAGGGGTGTCTAAAAATGATCTGTTTGGTATAGCAATAAATAAGGATTATTTTGAAAATGGAAAAGGCGAACTGGTTGTCAAGCTTGATCCCGATGGGTTCCCATCCAGAGCGGTCATGAATGATGTGGCCCTATACGGCGATGTTGTAGGCAAAAGAGTGTACACAGAACTAGTTTCTAATTAACTATGTTTTTCGGCGTCTTTTTGACTACCTGTTCTTGACTTCTCTGGTGTTTTTTATTATTTTTAACGTTTAGTTTAATGGTCTATTTTTCGTCAGGCAGATCAAGCCAGTTATGGGCTACTTTCCGCAGGGCTTCCGGATTTTCTGAGGCAAAGAACTTGATCTTCGCTTCAGGGTGTTTTTCTGTAAAGTCGTAGTGTGTTTCAAGGTACTCGACAATCGCCTCGCCTGAGTGGATCAAGGTGACATTGTTATCAAAATAATCGGCAATAGCATCAGCGATCAAAGGGAAGTGCGTACAGCCGAGAATGATGCCGTCCGGATGATCAAGGTCTTTAAAATAGTGTTCCATCGTACTCTCTAAGATCTCACCTGTAAAAAGCCCCTCTTCGATGATGGGAACAAAGAGGCCTGTCGCTTTAGAAGTTGTGTTATTAAAGCCCTTTGCTTTGAGCAGGGTCTCGTACGCTTTGGATGAGATGGTGGCATTTGTCCCTAAGACGAGGACATTGGCATTAGGGTTGGTGAGCGCATTTTTGGTGGCGATAATACCGGGTTCAACAACACCGATAACATCAAAAGGGGCTTGGGCACGCATCTCTTCAAGCGCGTAGGCACTGACGGTATTACATGCGGTGATAAGCAGGTCGATTTCGAAGTTTTTGAAAAACTCCAGGGCTTCTAGAGAGTAACGAACGATGGTGTTTTTGTCTTTTACTCCATAAGGCACACGAGCCGTGTCCCCAAAATAGATGATCTCTTCAAAGAGTTGGTGCTCGAGCAAGGACTTAACAACAGTTAATCCGCCGATACCACTGTCAAATACACCGACTTTCATAAGCGTTTATTTCGCCTCGTTCATCATGTTTAAAAACTCTTCATTTGTCGGCATCTTCTTCATCTTTGTGTAGAGGAATTTAAGTGCTTCGACTTCATCTTCTTGTTTATGCAACATAGAACGTAAGATGAAGACTTTTTGCAAGATGTCCGGACCGATAAGCAACTCTTCTTTACGCGTTCCTGACTTTAAGATATCGATAGCCGGGAAGATACGACGTTCTGCTATCTTACGACTAAGGACAACTTCAGAGTTACCGGTTCCTTTAAACTCTTCAAAGATAACCTCGTCCATTTTACTTCCTGTCTCAACAAGTGCCGTAGCGATAATCGTAAGTGAACCACCGTTTTCAATGTTACGCGCTGCACCAAAGAAACGTTTTGGTTTGTGAAGAGCATTGGCATCAACACCACCAGAGAGTACTTTACCGCTAGATGGTGTTACGGTGTTGTAAGCACGGGCGAGACGTGTAATTGAGTCAAGCAAGATGACAACATCTTTACCGATCTCAACGCGACGCTTGGCGCGTTCGATGACCATCTCTGCCACTTTAACGTGGTTTTTAGCCGGCATGTCAAAGGTTGAACTGTAGACTTCACCTTTAACAGAACGCTCCATGTCGGTTACCTCTTCAGGCCGTTCGTCAACAAGAAGGACCATCAGTTCAGCTTCGGGATGGTTCGAAGTAATACCGTGAGCGATCTCTTTCATCAGTTCTGTTTTACCAGAACGAGGTGATGCAACGATGAGGGCACGTTGCCCTTTACCGATAGGACAGAATAGGTCCATCATACGGCCTGTAAGGTTTTCAGGTTTGTACTCGAGTTTGAGCTGCTCAAGTGCGTAGAGCGGTGTAAGATTTTCAAACAGCGGACGTTTTTTACTCTCAGCCGGCGGCAGGTAGTTGATCGCCTCGACTTTCAGCAGGGCGTAGTAACGCTCTTGATCTTTCGGCGGGCGTACTTGGCCTGTGACAACGTCACCACTACGAAGGGCAAACTTTTTGATCTGCGTACTAGAGACGTAGGCATCATGAAGCGAGTCACTGAAGGTCGTATCGATCGAACGCAAGAAGCCGTAACCGTCTTGCATGGTCTCTAAAATACCGGTGAAGAGGATGAACCCGCCTTGTGATGTTTGGGACTTTAAGATCTCAAAAATAAGGTCTTGACGTTTGAGTTCATTAGGATCTTCTACTTTTAGCTCTGCTGCAATGTTAATTAGCTCATCAAGTGGTTTTGTGCGGAGGTCTTCGATAGTGTGACCAGTAACAGGAACATGTGTTCGAGAGGTTTTGTTGTTTTTGTGCTGACGAGTGTCGCTCATGAATTACCTTAGTGTGGGTTCGTGGAATTTTTCACAGAGATGTGAAGAAATTGAATGAAGTATTTTGTAGTTTGTTTGACGTATTTTATACAACTAAAAGCCAGATGTCAAGTTTAGGCGTTTTTTTGATGGTATTTGTCTCTTTTTTAGGGCGTTTTAGACGAAGTGCGATAAAATCAATGAACTTAAAAAAAAGATATGACGATGACAAACAACTTCGATTTTTCACCTAAAGTTAATCCAAAACTCTTTGATGCTATTGCTAAAGAACGTGAGACAATTGGTTTTTATGACCTATGTGATCAAGATGTGACCCCTTTTCTGGACTTTGCCAACTCCGTTAAACAGAATAACATCGTTGTGATAGGTATTGGGGGAAGTGCTTTGGGCGCTTCTGCTGTATATCATTTTTTGGATCTTGTTCGCTCTTTTGATAAAAAACTGCATATTCTTGATACAACAGACCCGCTGATCTTGGAGAGCAAGCTGAAAAGTTTTGATATGCATAACGCTTTTTACTGCGTGATCAGTAAATCAGGAACGACGATCGAGACAGTTGCCGTGGCCAAATATATTGACACTGTCGAGAGATTGCAAAATGATAACTGTGTTGTCATTACAGACGAAGACTCTGCTCTAGAAAAGTTTGCTAAAACACGCGATATCAGACATTTCGCGATACCTGATAATGTCGGCGGACGATTTTCTGTTCTCAGCAGTGCAGGTCTTCTGCCTTTAGCGTTGATAGGGGTTGATATTGGGCTTTTATTGGAAGGGGCCAAAAAAGTTCGTGATGACTTTTTTAATCAAGAGGGTTTTTGTGACACATTGCTGAAAAAGGCGACATTTTATGCGCAAAATGCCAATACCTATAATATCAACTGTCTCTTCTCATACTCTGAAGTGTTTCGTGAGTTCAATGCCTGGTATGTACAACTTTGGGGTGAAAGCCTGGGTAAAAAACAGCGCCACTCTGAACTTCATGTCGGTCTGACACCTGTCGGACTTATCGGACCGACGGACCAGCACTCGTTTTTGCAGCTTATCGTCGAAGGTAAGCGTGACAAGTCTGTGACCGTTATCAAGATCAAAGAGTTTAACAACACGATGCGTGTTCCTAACAGCACGTTTGAAAATCTTGAGATGATGGACCTTATCAATGGTTATGACTTTTCGGAACTGATCAATATGCAGGCTGATTCGATCATGCAGGCCCTGGACTCTCTTGACAACATTCCACTTGACATCATCGAGATAGAAAATGTCAATGCGGCAAGTATAGGACAGTTAATACTCTATTATGAACTTTTGACCGCCCTAGTTGCCAATATGTTAGATATAAATGCCTACGATCAGCCGGGTGTAGAGATGGGAAAAATTATTTTGAAAGAGAAGTTGAGAGGTAAATAGATGAAAGAGTATATTAAAGGAGAGGTCAAAGCATCAGCAGAGACCAAGTTGAAAATTTTAGAAGATGAAGCGTTTATAGAGAAAATATCTGAGGTCATCAAGGCCTGTGTCGCAATCTATAAAAATGAGAAGAAGATCTTGATCGCTGGTAATGGCGGTTCTGCAGCCGATGCTCAGCACTTTGCTGCCGAGTTGGTAGGACGTTACGGTTTTGATCGTCCTTCCCTACCTTCTCTTGCCTTGACAACAGACACCTCAAACTTAACAGCAATTGGCAATGACTATGGCTATGATTATGTCTTTTCACGTCAGTTAGAGGGAATGGGCCAAGAGGGCGATCTTTTTATCGGTATCTCAACGTCAGGAAATTCTCAGAACATCCTTAACGCATTTACATCTGCTAAAGCGAAAGGCATTACAACGGTTGCTTTAACAGGTCGTGATGGTGGCAAGATGGCTGAAGCTGCTGACTATACGCTGATCGTTCCATCAGATGCAACACCTCGTATTCAAGAGTCTCATCTTTTGATCGAACATATGATCTGTGATGCCATCGAAAAAGAGATGTTTGGTGATGGAGTAGGTGCGTAAAAAGTGAGTAGACCTGCACTTTTTCTAGATCGTGATGGGGTAGTGAATATTGAGAAAAACTATCTGCATAAAGTCGAGGACTTTGAGTTTATCGACGGCATTTTTGAGTTGTGTCAGAAGTATCAAGATCTTGGATATTTGGTTGTTGTAGTAACAAATCAATCAGGGATTGCTCGGGGTTACTATAGCGAGGCAGATTTTGAAAAGCTGACGATTTGGATGGTTGAAGCGTTTAGTAAACAGGGTATCACCATAGCAGATGTCTATCACTGCCCACATCACCCTGATATCTCCGGAACGTGCAGCTGCCGTAAACCAGAACCTGGGATGTTGCTAGAAGCGGCTAAAAAGCATAACATCGATCTTAAACACTCTCTTCTTGTCGGTGACGGTGAACGTGATATCACTGCCGCGCACAGAGCTGGAGTAAAAGAGACCTATCTTTTTTCACCAGAGGCTGACACAAGTGCCGCAACCAAGATCATAAGATCATTAAGAGAATTAGTATGAAGATAATGAACACAGGCGGTACCTTTAATAAGCGCTATAACCCTATTAGTGGTGAGCTCGAAGTTCCATTTGATAATTTAGCGGTTGAAGAGATTGTGAAGCACTTCTCGTATGAAGTCGATATTGCAGGGATGTTGTATAAAGATTCACTAGAGATGGATCAGATCGATCGTGACCAATTGACGGCGATCTTGTCTGCTGATGACGAAGATGTATTTGTGGTTGTACATGGAACAGACACCATGCACCTAACGGCAGAGCAGCTGGCAGAATACCTGCCAAATCGGGTGATCGTCTTAGTCGGTGCGATGACTCCTTTCTCGATCGATAAAAGTGAGGCAAGTCTTAACCTGGGTATGGCACTTGGCTTTGCAGCGACACAGCCTGCAGCCGGCGTTTATATCTGTATGAGCGGTATTATTGCCCCGTATGACAGAATAGAAAAAAATAGAGATGTGGGTAGGTTCGAGATTGTCTAATGTCGCGTGTAGCCACTGTCATCTTCAGTTTGATGAATCGGTGATGATCAAAGAGGAAGAGCTCTTTTTCTGTTGTAAAGGATGCCAGGGAATCTATCATCTGCTTCAAGATGAAGGACTGGACAGCTTTTATGACAAACTCGGTGCCGAAAAACTTGCCCCGCCGACAGAGCAGTTCCAAGACAGTGCGAATTTTGATTCCCCTGCCTTTTATGAACGCTACGTCTCTGTTGACAGTGAAGGTTTTAATGAGGTCTCTCTGATCATCGAAGGTATCCACTGCTCGGCCTGTGTCTGGTTAAATGAGAAAGCGCTTCATAAGATGGAGGGTGTCGTAGAGGTGTTTATTAACCACACCAACAACAAGGCTCGCATTGTTTGGGATGACGAGGTGGTCAGACTCTCCAAGATCATCGATATGATCCGCGCTATCGGTTACGATGCCTTCCCTTACGATCCAGAGATCCAAGAAGCGCGCGCGGAGAAAGAGCGTAAAGAGTACTATCTTCGCATCGCAGTAGCTGCTTTTGCCATGATGAATATTATGACCATTGCGGTGGCGCAGTATGCCGGCTTCTTCACTGGGATGGCGCAAAATATTAAAAATATTCTCAATGTTGCTGAGTGGATCCTTGCGACACCAGTGCTTTTTTACAGCGGTTGGGTCTTCTTTCGCGGAGCCTATTACGGGTTGAAGACCAAAACGGTCAACATGGATATTTTGGTGGCAACGGGTGCTTCACTGACCTATCTATACTCCATATACATCACTGTATTTGAACTAGGCGAGGCCTATTTTGATTCGGTTGCGATGATTATCACCTTTGTGCTTCTGGGTAAGTTTTTGGAAGTACTCAGTAAAAAAAGTGCCGCAGATACCTTGGATGTACTCTCGAAACATGTCCCTAGTGAAGTGACACTCTTAAAAGATGGTGAACAGATCAATGTGAGTGTCAACGAGGTCATTGTTGGTGATGTCTTGCTTCTGAAAGCGGGTGAAAAAGCGGGCATCGACGGTGAGATCATTGAGGGTGTCGGAAGTTTTGATGAGTCGAGTCTGAGCGGAGAGAGTGAGCCGATCTATAAAGGGGTAGGTGATCATGTTGTGAGCGGGACAACCAGTATTGATGCTGTTGTGACCTATAGAGCGACAAAAGATTTTGAACACTCTACGCTTGCCAATATCTTGACGATGTTAGAGCGCTCTCTGTCGAAAAAACCACGTATCGAACAGATGGCCAACCGGCTTTCAGAGTACTTTTCAACCGCTATTTTACTGCTGGCCTTTGGTACCTTTGTCGTCTGGTGGATCTGGCCGCACAGTTTCGAGACCGCTTTTATGGTCGGGATCTCGGTGATCGTCATCGCCTGTCCGTGTGCCTTGGCATTAGCGACACCGGTGGCAACCATGGTAGGGCTGGGTCAAGGGGCAAAACGGGGCATACTTTTTAAAGAGGCTCTCCATCTTGAAACTTTAGCCAAGATAGACACCTTGGTACTTGATAAAACAGGGACTATCACGGAAGGGAGACCCAAGGTACAAAAGGTAGAGTGGTTTGATGCTGAAGAGGGTAGAGAAGGGCATCAAGAGAAACTGTTAGCACTGTTAAACGCCTCTAAACATCCAGTATCACTCGGTGTTTCAGAGTATCTGACAAGTGATGAGATTATAAGTCTGCCCGCTTTAGATGAGTTGCAACAGCTTCCTGCGAAGGGTATGGTGGCCCGATGTGACAAAGAGTTGCTGCTTGGCGGTAATGCACTCTTAATGCGTGACAATGGCATAACAGCAGAGAGTGAAAGTGAACATACCCTTTTCTACTTTGCAATAGGTGATACGCTGATCGCACGGTTTGAACTCGCTGACAGTGCTAAAGCAGATGCCGCTGAGGTGATCGCTTCTCTGCAACACTCGGGTATTGACATTGTGATGCTTACGGGTGATCATGAAGGGGTAGCAAAACGTGTAGCGGATGAGGTAGGAATAGAACATTATCATGCCGAACTGACACCTGAGCAGAAGGCAGATATGATCGCACAGATGCAAGCTGATGGTCATCGTGTTGTGATGGCAGGTGACGGTGTCAATGACATCTTGGCACTTGCTCAAGCAGAGATCGGTATTGCGATGGGCAATGGCAGTGATATCGCTATCGATGTCAGTGATGTGGTGTTGATGAATGATTCGCTCTCCTCGCTCGAAGAGTCGTTTAAAATCGGACGTACGACCTATAGGCTTGTCAAACAGAACCTGGGTATCTCTTTGGTGTATAATGCCGTTACGATTCCACTGGCGATGGCAGGCTTTATTATCCCGCTGATCGCAGCTATCTCGATGTCGGTGAGCTCACTGCTTGTTGTCGGTAACTCAATGCGTATAAAGTTTTTGTGGAAAAGAAGTTAATATCCAAAATATAGAAATAGATTTATAAAGTAGAGCAATGAACAGTTCAATTATTATTTTGATGTTAGGTGTCTCTGTCTTTTTAGGCGCATTAGCCCTTTTTGGCATTATGTGGGCGATCAAGACCGGACAGTTTGATGATAAAGAGAAGTTTCTTAATCAAGTGCAGTTTGATGGTGACGAAGAGCTTAATGATGCGGCTCAGCAGCAGGCTAAAAAAGAGGCTTTGAAAAAGAAGAAAGAGGGGTATCGACCTGAGTAGATGCTTTTGTACTGAATAATAGTGGGTTGATTTTAATATTTTTTGGAAGAACAACCTTTATCTCACACTCTCATACTTTTTTTCTCCACAAAAAAAGTACGCAAAAAAGCTCTTCTAACGGCTTCACCCGAGGGCATTTCCTTTGGTCACAAGCCCGATGGCTATCGGGTAGCCAAGCAAATCAAGCTATATTTGAATATATAGAAGTGTATTACAATCAACAAAGATCGCACTCAAGTAACAACTATATGTCACCTGTTGCCTTTGAAAATGAGTTGTTACTTAATGAAATAGGTGCTTAACTTCTTTTATTCTTTGTCCTATATAGTGTTGACACATCACACATCATTGCTTTCTGGCAAGGCAGAAAGAATAAAGGGCTAAAGCTCTATGCATGGTGGCACTAAATGCCACATCGTAAAAGTTGAGCCTATGACTCTTCAAGACAATTACAAATATATGATGTTAACTAAACTATTACTATCAAAGCCTATAAAAAACTTGAACAGTGTCAGGTAGAGATTTAGGAATATTACTGCGTGTAATAGTAGAGCTATTTAACTCTAAACTCTACCTCTATCTCACTACTACTGATTGCATCAACACTCTCTTTCGCCAAATAAGCTGATCTCTTAATGGATGTAACAATTAATTTACCATCTTCAACACTAAGCTCAAAATCGATCTTAGATGGGTGGTGTGCCAGTAAAGCATCTGAGAGTGCCAGGATGTTAGTCAGCTGCTTAATGGTCTCGACAGAAGGAAGAAGTACCTCATATTCAGCGACATAACTCTTTTTGACCCCCTTACCAAGCTGATAGAGCACAAGCATGGAGATAAGCGCTATCTCTTGATGGGTGTAGCCGTAATCCAGTGCTGTCAATGCGAGATAGTGACTATGCTGTTGGTAGGAGTAGAAGTGGTGTGAGGCACCGATCTTGGCAAGTTTTGCCGCGATCAGCAGACACTTTTCAAATTCCGGTTCAAGTTTAAGCTGCTGGTTCAGCAGTATAAACAGCTCTTTGGTGAGTTTGACACGCAGATTGCGTTGTGCAGCGTTATGGGAGTGTTGATCGACCAGGTATTTAAGTGATGGGTTGAAATTAGCGGGGAAGATGTCTCTGTTATTGCGAAGAAGATCACTAAGATAGAGCCCTTCACGTACGCCGACACCGCTACAGGTCAACGTTTTACATCCGACCTTTTTAATAATACGCAGCAGTATTAATGTTCCCGGTTTGATGACATCATAACGATCTTTTTTGACACCGAGCTCTTTTAACTCGGATTTGCCTTTAGCAGAGATGATCAACTCACCTAGTGCAACAACTTCCTTGGCGTCAGCACTGAAGCCATGTATTTTATTAAGTGGATGCTTTTTTACTTTGAGAAGGATCTGCGCCAATGCACGAAACGTTCCGCCGACACCAATAATATGCTCTTGTTGATCTATTTTAAGGTTTTCGAGTGCGGTATCAATATAGGCTTTGGCCCCTTTGATGTCATCATGGTCAAAAAAGAGCTCTTTAAGACGTACCGTACCTAGGTCTAAGGAGTCAGAGTCAATGACTTTACCATTTTCAATGCAGGCACACTCACTCGAACCACCGCCAATGTCGAGTGTTATAGCGTCTTGTTGTGGCAGAAGGTTAGCACAGGCAATTCCGCCAAGATAGGCCTCTTTTTCACCGCTAATGACTTTAATGTTCAGACCTAACTCTTTTTTGACCATTGAGAGGAACTGCTGTTTATTATTTGCATCGCGTACAGCCGATGTGGCGACACAGAGTGTCTTGCGTACATCATATGATTGTGCGATCTGTAGAAAGTCTTTGAGGGCTAAAACAGCACGAGTCATGGCAGCTTCTTGGAGCTCACCACCGTTTTGATACGCATCTTCGGAGATGCGAACACGAGACTTGACCTCATGGAGAAGATGAAAAGCAAAACGACTTGTCTTTTCGATGATGATCATACGAACAGAGTTGGAACCGATGTCAATGACTGCAGTACGTTTTGCCATAGGGTTATGCCTTAAAGTGAGCCAATAGATTGGCTTTAAAATATTATGATTATTATAGAGGAAGGGGAGTTAAGAGAGGGTAAGAGAAGAGGTCTACTCTTCCTCTTCTTTTAGAATTTGTGCGTATTTAAATTGAAGTTCGGCAATAGTCTCTACATTATCTTTGTCGAGAATAAAACAGTCGACCGGACAAACAGCGATACAAGCAGGTTCATCGTAGACACCAACACACTCAGTACAGCGATCCGGGTCAACAACGTAGATAGGATCACCCTCTTCGATAGCTTCTGTCGGACACTCTTCGCGGCAGGCATCACACGCAATACATTCATCATTAATCAAAAGCGCCATTATAAACCTTATTGAGAACCCTGTATAAGTTCTAAAAATATTTCTAGCCCGATTTATAGCAGAAGAAACCTTGAAGTAATTTGAAATGAGAAATTAGTTCGTAACAAGCGAGAAAAAGCTTGTATGTTAATGCGGGGTATCTCTACTTAAGAGGAAGTATACAGTGGAGTTTTGAGCGCAGCAGCAACGAAGCAACGGTGCCGAGGTCATCAGCGCGATTTTTTATAGACAGCTCACCGCCCAGGGCATCGGAGGCACTTTTTGCTAAAAATAGTCCTAGACCTGCTCCCGATTTGCTTCCTTGACGTTTAAAGGGGGCAAAGAGGTCAACAGTATCATCAATGCCGCAACCCTCGTCGATTACTTCGATCAAAAGCCCTTCATTATTAACATGGCTCTGAAGCAGCACTTTTTTACCTGCGGGTGTAAACTTGAGCGCGTTTTGTAAAAGATTTTGGATGATCTGGTTGAGCAGGCTCTCTTGAAGCGTACACATAAAGGCATCAGGTGTAAAATTCATCTGCAACTCTTTACCTTCGGACTCTGCAAGCAGGGCAAAGTCATTGGCTTTGCGTCGCAAAATATCGATAATGTCGGCTTGAATAGGTGTCTCTAGCTGAGCGCCTTCTTGGCGACCGATGTTTAAGATACTGGAGACAATGAGATTCATCTCATCGATGCTTTTATTGCTGATCTTGATCGCTTCGATGTACTCTTCCGGTGTACGCTTTTTAATGGTTGTGACTTGATTTTTGAGCTTCATAACGGCTAGAGGTGTTTTAAGTTCGTGTGCGGCACCGATGAAAAGCTCTTTTTGGTACTTTACAAAGTTTTGTATACGGTTGATAAGGTGGTTGATACTCTCACCTAAGGGGATAAACTCATCAGGCAACTCTTGCACAACAATAGGGCGGATCATATGCTCACTCATATTGGACAGACGTCGATTGAGTCCCTTGATTGGTGAGATCAGCATCTTAGAGAAGATGATCGCGTAGACGATAACCAGTAAAAAACCGATGGCATTGATAATGAAAATAGAGTTGAGGATCTTTTTAAGAAGCTTTTTCGTCGGTGAAATGTCTTTACTGATCTTGATGTAGCTCTCATCTTCAAGATTGAAAGGGTAGAACAGAACCAGTGTCGTGTGCGCATTGTCTGAGGTCTCTATCAACTCTATCTGCTCTTGCGGTGCGTTACGTTTAATAAGCTCTACCGTTAGACCTAATTGAGCATCATTGTTGCTCTCTTGAGCATCTACAATGGACCTGTAAGAGCAGATATTTTCTGCGAAAGTGATCATCTCATCACGTTTTTCATCATAGATCGAAGATTGGATAAAGAGGTAGAGAATTGATGAAAATGTGATCATCAAGGCAACAGTGGCAATGATCAGTTGAACAAGAAAACGACTGCGTATACTGCGATCTGAAAACAAGAGAAACCTCGATGATCCTAAATGGTGCCAATTTATAGACATTATCTGGATGATTTAATTGTTTTATTTTAACAAGTTAATGCTGTCGTTTGATTGGAGGAGGATGTTTTGAGTTAAAGATGTAGGTGAAAAAGGTGATGAAAAAAAGTGACAAAGGAGTGAACCTCCTCTGCTGTGGTGTTGTTCTAGACTTCTTTAGGAAAGCAGAAACGGTAACCACGACGACGAACAGTTTCGATCGTTGTGATGTTAAGTGGTTTGTCCATTTTTTGACGAATCTGATTGATCGCAACCTCGATAACGTTCGGTGTAACCAATTCCGGCTCTTCCCAGATCGCGTCAAGAAGTTGCTCTTTAGAGACAATTTGATCACGGTGACGTGCTAGGTGAGTCAGTACTTCAAAAGGTTTACCTTTAAGTTCGATCTCAGTGTTGTTATAGATGATCTTCTCTTCTTCAGGATTGATGATAAGATCGTCGATCTCGATGATGTTGCTACCGCCAAAACGAAGCTGTGCTTCGATACGTGCTACAAGAACATCAAAGTCAAACGGCTTACGGATGTAATCGTCTGCACCCGATTTAAGAGCAGTGATCTCGCTCTCATTATCATCACGCGCTGAGAGAACAACGACTTTAGTTTTCGGTGTATTGGTTTTGATGTCAGAGATGATATCAACACTGTTACCATCAGGTAGCATCCAGTCCATCAATACTAAGTCGTAATTGCGGATATCTAGGTAGTACTCACCATCTTTAAGTGTCTCAACGACATCACTTTGGTAGCCAAATTCTTTAAGGCCTTCAGCCAAAGTCTTGTTAAGTGTTACTTCATCTTCAATGATTAGAATGCGCATGCATTACCTCATATATTTTAAATTTTAGGGCGGAATTATAACATAGTTTTAGGTTAAATTAATATTTTTTTAATATTTCTTTAATATTCGAAGGTTTCGGAGAGGGAAACTTCGCAATTAGCGAGGATGTCAGGTTTAGATATTTTTAAGAAAAGCGTAGAAATCAGTGGAAAATCACTTTTTAATGAGCTTTTTAGGCTCAAAAGAGCCTCTTCTATGAGCTCGAATTCGTTGTTGATCATCTGCTCTTCAATGTGTTTTGTAACTAAAGCGTAGTCAAGAAATTGTTTGTCGTACTCGTAATCTATACTGCAGTTAATACGGACTTTCTGTTTTGTAACACGTTCAAAATCTAAGATCCCGATAATGGTCTTAAATTCGAGATCTTTGATACTAATTGTCATAGTTAAACAACAGCTTTTTCTTCACCTTTAACAAGGCGGACAATATTGGGAATATGTTTATAAAAGAGAATGATCGTGATAATAACGATAGGTGCATGTGCCATCTCTGGGTGAATGAAAAATGATGAGATCAACAGTGCAATAACACCTGTTAATGAAGAGATAGATGAGATCTTAAGCGTTTTAGCCATAACACCCCAAACCACAAAACCGATCAAGGTCTCTAGTGGCAGCATTACTAACAAAACACCAAGACCGGTTGCGATCCCTTTGCCACCTTCAAACCAGAGGTAAGGACTGAAACAGTGACCGACGACAGCTAAAACGGCAACACCCCAAAGTGTTGACTCAGGCATACCTGCAAGCATTGCAACACCAAGAACGACCATACCTTTAAGTGCATCAAGCAAGAGTGTTGCTGCACCTAGCTTTTTAGCGAGTGCAGGGTTGGTCTCTTTGACAACACGTAAAACATTAGTAGCACCGATACTTTGAGAACCGCTCTCTTTGACGTTCACACCGGCAAAATATTTAGCAAGAAGAAGACCAAACGGAATCCCGCCAACAAGATATGCTGCGATATAAAATTGTGCGTTGATATTAAAAAGAAAATCCATAATGTGAAACCTTGAATAAAGTGGGTGAATTCTACATAAATATGGGTTATATATCGATAAATTGTTAGATGAAAAACAGGGCTAATCCAAATTTTGCTATAATCGCGAAATTAATATCTATAAAGTATCCACAAAACTTTATTGACAAGGACTGTGTGTGAACTACACAACTGAAGAACTTAAAGAAAAAATCATCGAGCTTAAAAAGCGCCTTGATGTGACTGTTGTTGCGCACTTTTATCAGCGTGATGAGGTCTTTGAGATGGCTGATATCACCGGGGATTCACTTGAGCTTGCTAAAAAGACGATGGCAGATAACTCCAAGTTTGTTCTTTTCTGCGGTGTTGCATTTATGGGACAGAGTGTCAAGGTCTTAAGCCCTGAAAAACGTGTGGTGATGCCAAAGCTTGCCTGCTGTTCAATGGCACGTATGATCGACTCTATGTACTATGATGACGCGGTCAAAGCAATGGAGGCCCAAGGGATTACAAAAGAGAACATCTTACCAATTACTTACATCAACTCTAATGCGGATGTCAAAGCTAAAGTTGGCAAGATGGGTGGGATGGTCTGTACCAGCTCAAATGCCAAGGTGATCATCGAGACAGCACTTAAAGAGGGTAAAAAGATCCTTTTTGTGCCAGATCGCTGTTTAGGACAAAACATTGCCAAGATGATGGGACTTAAATCTGCCGTTATCGGAGAAGATGCTGATCTTGCAAGTGCGGACATTATCTGTTATAACGGTTTTTGTGCGGTGCACCAGCTCTTTACTGTTGATGACATCGTTTTTTATCGTAAAAAGTTTCCGGGTATCAAGATCGTTACTCACCCTGAGTGCGATCCGGCTGTCTGTGATGCATCTGATTTTGTCGGTTCGACTTCACAGCTTATCAAGTACATCGCTGACCTTGATCCTGAACAGAAAGTGGCTGTCGGTACAGAATTCAACCTTGTTAACCGTCTTCGTTCTAAAAATACTTATGTCCTCTCATCAACAAAACCAGAGTGCCCGACTATGAATGAGACAACATTAGAGGACCTTTATCTTACTCTTAAATCGATCGAAGATGGTGAACCTCTAAATGAGATCCTCATTGATGAAGACACACAAAAATGGGCGAAGATTGCTCTTGACAGAATGATGGCGCTCTGATGAAGAAGTTTGTATTAGAGGCCTTGGCAGAAGATGTTGGAAGAGGCGATCTTTACGCTTTAGTCTTTGAAGCACAAGAAGCGTCTGCCAATATCATTGCCAAGAGTGATGGCGTTCTTGCCGGAGAGAAGTACTGTGATGTGTTAGCCAAAGAAGAGTCTCTTTTTATTACTTGGCATAAACATGACAGAGATACCTTCTCAAAAGGTGATCTGATCGCCGTTGTAGAGAGTGATTCGCATACACTTCTGAAATGTGAACGCACGCTGCTTAACATGCTGCTTCATGCCTCTTCTATAGCTACTCTTACACGTAAGTTTGTCGACATCATTGCGCCTTACGGCACACGCCTTCTAGATACCCGCAAGACCCGTCCGATGTTGCGTGTTTTTGAAAAATATGCCACACGCTGCGGCGGCGCGGTCAACCATAGAATGGGTCTTGATGACTGTCTGATGTTAAAAGATACCCATCTAAAAACGATTGATGATCTGGATGCGTTTATGGCAAAAGCGCGTCAAGAGATCCCTTTTACCTCTAAGATCGAGATCGAGGCAGAGACCTTTGAGCAGGCAAAAGCCTTTATGGCAGCGGGTGCTGATATTGTGATGTGTGACAACATGACACCTGAACAACTTGCAGAGGTTGTGCTTTATAAAAAAGAGAACTACCCAAGTACACTTTTAGAAGCCAGTGGAAACATCTCTTTAGAGACAATTGAAGCCTATGCTAAAACGGGCGTCGATGCCATTAGTTCCGGTTCATTGATCCATCAAGCTAACTGGATCGACCTGTCGATGAAAGTTAACTAGGCGAGTTTTGTTTCAAGCCATCGAAAACGCACAGCATATTGTCTTAATAGCCCATATTGATCCCGATGCGGACTCGTTTGGTGCTGCATCTGCGATGTACACCCATCTGATGCGTTTAGAGAAAAAGGTGACGCTCTTCTGTGTGACCGAACAGATCAATCCCCGTTTGTCATTTTTACCGTGGTTTGATAAAATGCGCCATCAGTTTCCAAAAAGTGCTGACCTCGCGATCAGTTTTGATTGCGGGGCCTATAAACGGCTGGGTGTTGAGGTCCCGTGTGACTTGATCAACATTGATCACCATAAAAGCAATGAAGCGTACGGCACGATCAATGTCATCGATACCACCGCGATCAGCACAACACAGGTGCTTTTTGACGCTTTTTATAAGCATGATATAAAGATAAATCCAAAAATGGCGACGGCACTTTATGCCGGTCTTTTGGATGACTCACACGGGTTTCTAGCACCGAAGACCGATGCAAGAAGTTTTCAGATGGCCGCTGCGCTTACAGAGGCTAAAGCGGACATCAATGCTTGTGCAAATGCACTTTTTCATCAGAACTCTTTAGCTGCTTTGCGGCTGAAAGGTATGATGTTTGAGCAGATGTATCTGCTTTTTGATGCACGTGTGGTCATTCATCTGGTCACTAAAGAGATGCTGGCGATGAGTGGTGGCCGCGAGGTGGATTGTGAGGCAGCGCTTGAGGAGAGCATGGGGTTACCTCATGTAAAACTAGCGTTGATGCTTCGTGAAAATCGAAACGGCACTGTAAAAGGTTCACTACGCTCTGTTGGTGACCTGGATGTGGAGCATATTGCTAAGCACTTTGGCGGCGGCGGACACAAACATGCAGCGGGATTAGATGTTGAGGGTAGCTCGCTTGATGCGGTCTACCAAAAGTTACTAACGGCAATAAAAGAGGAATTTTAGATGAGAAAAAAATCAAATTTTGGTTCAATGATGTTCACGATCACATTTATAGCGATTATCGGTGGGGTAGTCTACCTTTATAACTCTGCGATGTTTGAACGCAATAAACCGACAATTACAATTGAGAACAGTGGCTACTGGAATCTACGTGCCCCTCTTAACATCAAGATCGATGATGAAAGTGGACTTATGTCATATAAGGTAACGCTTCAAAGCGGTTCTGAAAACTTTGTCTTAGCAGATGAGCAGTTCGGAGCGCCGCAAGGTTCTCAAAACTTGGAGCTGAAAACACCCAAACGTGCTTATGCGCTTAAAAACAGCGAAGTAACGATCACAGTAGAGGCAAAAGATGCCAGTAAATGGAATTTCTTAGCCGGTAACGCATCAACACAGACAGCGACTCTGCAGGTCGATAAAAAACGTCCTTTCCTTTCAACGATCGCTTCGTCATACCGTATTATCAAAGGCGGTTCCGCCGTAGTGATCTTTAAAGCTGAAGATGACAATATGGAAGAGTTCTACGTTGAGACGAACTTCGGCAAACGTTTTAAAGCACAGCCTTTTTATAAAGAGGGGTATTATGTAACACTGATTGCCTGGCCGGTAACAGAAGATACCTTCCGTGCAACGATCATTGCAACCGACAGTGCCGGTAATGTCGCTAAGTCATCAGTGCCTGTCATCCCCTATAATAAAAAATATAAGGTCTCTAACATAAAGTTGAGTGACAATTTTCTAAATGGCAAGGTCTCAGAACTGGCCTATGCTTACGGTGTTAATGACGGTGCTGATATTATTGAGCATTTCAAGTATGTTAATGAAGAGATGCGAACACGTAATGAAGTCCGGATCCATGACCTCACGTCAAAAGTGAGTGACCAGATGGTGAATAACTTCCCGATCAATAAGATGTACCCACTGAAAAATGGTCAGGTCGTTGCGCAGTTCGGCGATCACCGTATCTACTCTTACAAGGGTGAGAAGGTCTCTGAAGCGTACCACTTGGGACTTGACCTGGCAAGCAATGCTATGTCAGCGATCCAGTCGCAAAACCCTGCTATCGTCACCTATGCAGAAGAGAACGGCATCTACGGAAATATGCCTGTACTCTATCACGGACTTGGACTCTATACCATCTATGGACACTGTTCTAACATGATGGTAAAAGAGGGTGATTCACTTCGTTCAAATGAGACGATCGCCAAGACGGGTCGAAGTGGTTATGCTATGGGTGACCACCTCCACTTTGGTGTACTGGTTCAAGGGATAGAAGTTCGCCCGCAAGAGTGGATGGACCAGGACTGGATCCGTAAAAGTATTACAGACCCTATGCGTGAAGCGAGAAAGCTGATCAATCAGCGTTAATTTATTGCTTTGAAATAAGCGATATATATTTTCGCTATAATAAATGATATTCATAGCTAGATGTGAAGTAAAGGACAGAAGTGACTCAGACGACTATCAAAAAAGCAGTAGAACTTGTTGGGATCGGCCTTCATAAAGGCAACCCTGTTCGACTGCGTCTTGAACCTCTTGAAGCCAACAGCGGTATTGTCTTTTACCGCAAAGATGTCGAGGTCTCCATTCCCTTGAAACCTGAGAATGTTGTTGATACTAAGATGGCAACGGTCATTGGCCGAGAAGGGCACTTTATCTCGACGATCGAACACCTTCTCTCTGCTGTTTATGCGTATGGAATTGACAACCTGCGCGTTATTGTTGATGCCGACGAGATTCCGGTCATGGATGGTTCTAGTGCCAGTTTTTGTATTTTGTTGGATGAAGCAGGTGTCCAAAACCTGAATGTGTCCAAAAAGATCATACGTATTAAAAAAGAGGTCTCCATTAAAGAGGGTGACAAATATGTCAAACTTTTTCCATCGGATGATCTGAAATATGACTTTACGATTAAATTTGCACACCCGGTGATCGCAGAACAGAGTTTTGTACTTAACTTTAACAAGGTAAATTACAAAAATGAGATCTCTCGTGCCAGAACCTTCGGTTTTTTACACGAGATGCAGTACCTTCAGTCAAAAGGGTTGGCCTTAGGTGCGAGCCTGGACAATGCTATTGGTCTTGATGACAAAAAAGTGATGAATCCGGAAGGTCTGCGTTATACCGATGAGTTCGTACGTCATAAGATCTTAGATGCTATTGGTGACATGTCACTATTGGGACTTAACTTCATTGGCTCTTACGAGGCTTTTGCCGGCAGCCATGACCTTAACCATAAACTGACTCTTGCTCTTTTGAAAGACCCTGAAAACTACGAAGTGGTTGAACTCTCCGGTGCCGAAGAGAAGGAGATGGCAAAAGCCTATGCATGATCTTGTTGTCATCGCACTGACCTCGCCGATCATTATCGGCGTCTATAAAGATAGAGAGCTGATTGAGACGATCAAAAGTGAAGAGAGAAGTTCTGAAGTGCTTCCTCAAATCTTTAAAGAACTGCTCTCTAAATATGAGGTAGATCATATTGTATATGCTAAGGGTCCCGGTAGTTTTATGGCGATCAAAGTGAGTTTTATTTTTTTACGCACACTCTGTATTGTCAAAAATATATCCCTTTTAGCTACAGATGCTTTTTACTTTAACAACAATGCCCCTATAAAAGCAGTTGGAAAGCTCTATTTTGTTAAAAATAGGGATACAATCGAGACAGAGAGGTTTAGCGAAGTTCCTTTAATGGAATTTACTCTGCCCAAGCAATTAATATTAGAAGATTTCAGTACAGAAACGGCGCCTTTTTATGGCATTGGCGCGGTAGGATAAGGACAAGTAGTGACTATAAGTGTACCGGCGACCAGCGCAAACTTAGGGCCTGGATTTGACTCATTAGGATTGGCCGTAAATCTGCGAAACCTTGTCGAATTCAAATCTTCACGTTTTTTTAGCGTGAGTATTAAAGGCGAGGGAGAGGGTAATCCTCGTCTTAAAGGCAACAACCTATTTGTAAGTATCTTTAATGAGCACTATAAACGTCTTACCAGTAAACGACAGAACTTCAAATTTACCTTTTATAACAACATCCCTCTTTCTCGCGGATTGGGCAGTTCTTCAGCCGTTATAGTAGCGGCTATTGCAACAGCACACGAGGCAGCAGGTGTCCGTGTCTCTAAACGTCGTATCTTAAACCATGCACTGGTCTATGAATCGCACCCTGACAACATCACACCGGCAGTAATGGGTGGTTTTAATGCAGCAGCCGTCGAAAAACAGAAGGTCTTTTCACAGAAGAAACATCTTCCTGATTATATTAAAGCAGTAGTCGTGATCCCAAACAAGCCGATCTCAACGGCGAAGTCAAGAACAACGCTACCGCGTTCATACTCTAAAGAGAACGCTGTTTTCAATCTATCACATACAGCATTGACAGTTGCGGCTTTTTTCAATGAAGACTGGGAGATGCTGCGCCTTGCAACACAAGACCGTTTCCATCAGAAAGTACGTATGAAGATGCTGCCGGAGCTTTTTGCTATTCAAAAAACGGCCTATGAACAAGGCGCCTTGATGAGTACACTCTCGGGATCAGGATCGACCTTTTTCTCAATGGTCTATGACGAAGATGCTCCTAAACTGCAAGAACTTTTTTCAGAGCAATATCCAGATTACCGCGTCATGACATTAGATTTTGATAACCACGGGATCATTACTGAACGTTAATACGTTTAGTTTTTCAAACCCTCCTATATATCAAGGAAGAATTAGATATAATGGCGCCAAATGTAAATAATCCCCAAAGAATGTGTGTTGCTTGTCGTGGACGCTTTGAGCAGAAGGCTCTAGTACGTTTACAGTGCAAGCAGCAGCAACTTAGCTCTTACAACGGTTCAGGACGGAGTTTTTATCTCTGTTTAGAATGTGTTGATAATGAGAAGAAAGTGACTCGGGCCTTGGCTCGAGCATGTAAGAGTGGGGATATACAGTACCTCTCGACCCAATTAAAGGAGATCATCATTGATGTCAGACAAAGTTAGAGTGCACGAAATAGCCAAAGAACTCGGTATCGATTCAAAAGAAGTTGTAGTAAAAGCTGCTGAGATAGGACTTGATATTAAAACAGCTTCATCTTCAGTGTCAATGAACGATGCAGAAAAGATAGCGAACTATATTATCAATGGTGCACCTGCTCCAAAGCCTGCAACACCTGTAGTAACTGTTAAAAAAGCAGCGAAAAAAGAAGATGAAGTTCCTTCGAGTGAAGATAAAGCAGTCGATGAAAAGCCTGCTGAAACAGTGAAAGATAAAAAAGCTTCGACTGAGGCTGAATCAGTTGAAATAAAAACTGAACCTGTTGCTGAAAAAACAGTTGAGGTAGCTCAAGAAGCGCCAAAAGCTGAGGCGAAACCGGCAGAAGATAAGCCTGCAGGCGGTCCAAAAGTTGTTGTACCGATCAAACGTTCTGGTCTAAAGATCGTTAAAAAGAAAAAGCCTAAGATCGATCCTAATGCTACTGCAGCTACTGCATCAGCGGCAGCACTTAAGGTCTCTTCATACGGTAAAGTCAGCGATGATGCTCTAAAAGAGCTTCAAGAACGTAAAGCAAGAAAGAGAAACAAAAGTGGCGCGGCTAAAAAGTCTGGCGGTCAATCTATGGATATCTTCGGTGGAAGTATGTCTGATGTCTCTATGGACTATGAAGATGACCAAGTCGTACTGCTTGATCTTCGTGAAGTTGAAAAAGAGATTCCAAAAGAGGAGCCACGTAAACCACGCCAACCACGTCCGGCAGGTCGTAGCGGCGGTGCTAACAAACCTGGTGGAAACCGTGGTCGTCAAGTCTCTCGTGGCAAGCGTAAAAAATATACTAAGATTGTTGAAGATGAGGTCATTACACACGTAGAGATCCCTGAAGACATCCGTGTATATGAGTTTGCAGAAGCCCTTGGTAAAAGCATGTCAGATGTCATCAAAGTTCTATTTGAACTTGGTATGATGGTCACCAAAAATGACTTCTTGAAAAAAGATGAGATCGAGATCCTTGCAGAAGAGTTCGAAGTCGAAGTGACAACGATCGATCCAAGAGATGCCTTCAATTATGAAGAAGAATATGACGAAGCAGGCGTTATTGCTGACGAGGAGATGGTCGAACGTCCACCGGTTATCACGATCATGGGTCACGTTGACCATGGTAAGACCTCTCTTCTTGACGCAATCCGAAGTGCACGTGTTGCCAGTGGTGAAGCGGGTGGGATTACACAACACATCGGTGCTTATTCTATTGAAAAAAATGGCAAACAGATCACTTTCTTAGATACTCCGGGTCACGCTGCTTTCTCTGCGATGCGTGCTCGTGGTGCCCAGGTGACTGATATTATTATCATTGTTGTTGCTGCAGATGATGGTGTTAAACCTCAAACCGAAGAGGCGATCAAACACGCTAAAGAAGCAGGTGTTCCTGTGATCGTTGCGGTCAATAAAATGGACAAAGAGTCTGCTAACCCTGAACTGGTAAAAGGTCAGATGGCTGAACGTCAGATGACACCGGTAGATTGGGGTGGGGATATTGAGTTTATCCCTGTATCTGCGAAAACAGGCGAAGGCATTGATAATCTTCTTGAGAACATCCTGTTGACTGCAGAAGTCCTTGAACTTAAAGGTAACCCTAACGCTATGGCTAAAGCGGTTGTCGTTGAAAGTACTGTTGAAAAAGGACGTGGTCCGGTTGCAACTGTGATTGTTCAAAACGGTACTCTTAATGTTGGCGACAACGTAGTCTGTGGAAGTGCTTACGGTCGTGTTAAAGCGATGGTAAATGACCAGAAACAGATGGTCAAGTCACTTGGTCTTTCTGAGACCGCTGTTATTGTCGGTCTAAACATGGTACCGCCATCTGGTGAAGTCATGATCGCGATGGATTCTGACAAAGAGACACGTGAATTGGCAACTAAGCGTGCTGAATACGACCGTATGAAAGAGCTTTCTGCAAGTACTAAGACATCTCTTGACGAGCTTACAGCGCTTATTGCAGAGGGTAACCTTAAGTCACTTAAAGTGGTTCTTAAAACAGATGTTCACGGTTCTCTTGAAGCGATCAGAACAAGTCTGACTGAACTGCGTAATGACGAAGTTAAAGTTGAAGTTATCTCATCTGGTGTGGGTGGTGTGACTGAAAATGATGTTGAACTGGTTAACAACTCTGAGAATTGTGTTCTTTTAGCATTTAACGTTCGTCCTACCGGTACAGTAAAAGCATCAGCGAAGCAAAAAGGTGTTGAGATCCGTACTTATACGATCATCTATCAACTTCTTGATGATATTACGGGTATGTTAACCGGAATGATGGCTCCGAAATATACGGAAGAGCACTCTGGTCAAGCAGACGTACGTGAAACCTTTAAAATTCCAAAAGGAATGGTTGCAGGTTGTATGGTTGTCGACGGTAAGATGGTTCGCGGCGAGCTTGTTCGTGTTATCCGTGACGGTGTTATTATCCACGAAGGCCAACTTGACTCTCTTAAACGCTTCAAAGATGATGTCAAAGAGGTTGGTAAAGGCCTTGAATGTGGCGTTGTCCTTAACGGTTACGAAGATGTTAAAGTCGGTGATGTTATCGAGACATTCGTTAAAGTCGAGCAAAAAGTAGAACTTTGACCCCCGCTGAGATTAAACTCAAACGCTTCGACTCCATTTTAGGAGAGCTCCTTCCTGAGGCTCTTTCTCAACTCAATGATGCACGCCTACGTGAACTTGATGTTATTGAAGTCAAGTGTTCTAAAGGGCGCAGTGATGCTAAGGTCTATCTTGATCCGCAAGATTACACTGAAAAAGAGCGTAATGATTTTATGCGTCTCTTGAGCAAGGCACGTCCTATCCTTGAAACACACTGTATGAAAGACCAAGGCTGGTTCCGTTGTCCTACCCTCTCATTTGAGTTTGACGATCAACTTGAACAGAGTAAAAAAATCGAAGATCTTTTCAAACAGATCGCTAAGGAAAAAAACAATGAGTCTTGAATCTGACATCAAAAGTATGGTCGAATCTTTAGACCTTACAATCTATGATATTGTTACCGTTAGCGAAAATGAAGAGACGATCTACCGTGTGAACATCTCCTCTCCAAATGCGGGTGGTGTCACCATGGATCAGGTTGTTCAAGTCACAAAAATGATCTCGCCTCTTCTTGATGTGACAGCACCGGTTAGCGGTGATTATCGTCTGGAAGTAAGCTCCCCAGGGATTGAACGTAAACTTAGAACACTGGCTCACTTTCAGTGTGCGATCGGTGAAAAAGTCAGAATGATCACGCTCGATAAAACAAAATATCGTGGTGTTCTGAAGAGTGTTGATGGTGAAACGATCACTATCGAGAGTGAAGAGGGCGATGCTAACGTCTCTTTTAAAGACATTGCAAAAGCAGCAACATACTTCGAGTGGTAGTCCCTGTGCTACTTACTCTAACTCTTTTAACCCCTTTTCTTCCAAAATTTAAAATCAAAGAACCATTATAATGTTGCTTCATGGCCCATCTCCAATGCAGGTCGCTATTGATTCGGCTTGGGAATTTCAAGGGCTTACCTTTCCTAATCCGGCTGTAGGCTGTGCCGTTGTTGATGCCTCTGGTAGAATCGTATCAGTGGGTGTACATGAGAAAGCAGGCGAACCGCATGCAGAAGTCCATGCTCTTCAGATGGCTTTCTCTATTTTGAAAGAGGACAGTACTGTTTTAGCTCTGTCCGACTCTTCTGATATTCATGAATTTTTGATTAAAAATCACGATAATGTCTTTGCCGACTGTACACTTTATGTCACGTTGGAACCCTGTTCGCACCAGGGTAAAACACCTTCGTGTGCCATGCTTATTAAGGCACTCGGTGTTAAAAAAATAGTAATTGCACATAAAGATCCTAATGCAGAAGCTGCAGGTGGCATAGAGATCTTAAAAAGCAGTGGTTACGTAGTTGAGATCGCTGATGAGTGTGCACAAAGATCTAATGATCTGCTAAAACCTTTTATTACGTGGCAGCAAAAACCATATGTGACATTTAAATGGGCACAACGACTTGATGGAACGGTAGATGGCGGAACGATCTCTTCTCATACGTCAAGAGTGCATGTTCATGCAATGCGAGACGTAAGTGACCTGATTGTTATCGGCGGTGAAACCGTAAGAGAAGATAGGCCGACTCTTGATGCTCGCCTGGTTGATGGAAAAGTGTGTGATGTGCTTATCTACTCACGCCAAAAAGAGTTTGACACGAGTATTCCTCTTTTCAGTGTTGAAGGCCGCAATGTCTATATAGAGTCATCGCTAGAGCGTCTTCAAAATTATAAAAATATCTTGATCGAAGGCGGTCCGGCGATGTTCGAAGCGACTAAAAAGATCGTAGATAGCTACTTATGTTTTGTTGCACCAAAAAGCGGTGGTACAATACGGTTTACAAACAGAGAAAATGATTTTAGAATCTTACATTCACAGACAAGCGGCAGTGACTTGATGATGTGGATGGAATTAAATAAACAATAAGAGTAGAGTAGCTTATTAGCATGGTTTACTGTGCGTGAGCCTTGTGCTGAACAAAACTAAGTGTTAACGTAGTGCGGTGGGCTTTGCTCATCGCACGTAAGGAAAAAAATGGAAAAGCAAGCAAAAATTGTAGAGATGTTCAATGACATAGCGCCGACATATGACAAGGCAAACCGTGTTATGAGTATGGGTGTAGATCGCAGCTGGCGTAAAAAAGGGTGTGATAAATCGTTTGGTTTTTATGGCCAAAAAGAGATCGATCTGATCGTAGATGTTGCCTGTGGTACGGGCGACATGATGGACTACTGGAAACGTCAAGCAGACAAAAACGGCATCAAGGTAGAAAAACTTCTCGGTGTTGATCCGTCTGACGGCATGGTCGGTGTCGGCCGTAAAAAGTTCCCTGACTTTGACTTTGTGATCGCTCCGGCAACAGAGATCCCACTAGAAGATGCAAAAGCGGACATGCTCTCTATCTCTTACGGTATCCGTAATGTAGTAGAACGTCAAAAAGGTCTTGCTGAGTTTAACCGTGTTCTTAAACCAGGAGGTATGGTCGTCATCTTGGAATTTATGAAAAATGAGAACCCATCGCCGCTTGGAAAGATTCGTGATTTTTACATGAATAGAATTTTGCCTAAAGTAGGCGGTTTTATCTCTAAAAATCTTGAAGCGTACGAGTACCTACCTAACTCGATCGAAGGCTTCTTAACGGTTGCCAACATGCAAAGCGAGCTTGAAGAGGCAGGTTTTGAGATCATGTACACAGAGAGCTTCTCAATGGATATCTCAACACTGATCATCGCACGTAAAAAATAAGCTTTTACTATGCAACAAACTATCACCGTTTCGACACTTAACGAACAGATCAAAGGCCTTCTTGAGACGACCTTTGTCCGTGTCTTTGTCGAGGGTGAGCTCTCCCGGATAACCCATCATAACAGCGGCCACATCTACTTTACACTTAAAGATTCGGGCTCTTCTATAAGCGGAGTGATGTTTCGTGGTAATGCCTCCAAGTTGAAGTTCCGTCTTGAAGAGGGTCTTAAAGTCATCGTTGAAGGTGCCATCACACTCTATGCACCGCGGGGTAGTTATCAGATTAACGCTTTTAACATTGAACCTGCAGGTCATGGAGCTCTTGCTCTCGCCTTTGAACAGTTAAAAGCGAAACTCAGTACGCAAGGGTATTTTGACCCTGAGCGTAAAAAAGCGATGCCAAAGTTCCCTAAACGTATCGCTTTAGTCACGTCTGCAACAGGTGCTGCCTTGCAAGATATGCAGCGTGTAGCCGCACATCGTTATCCGCTCATAGAACTCTATGTTTATGACACGGTTGTCCAAGGTGATAATGCCGCTCCTTCGATTGTCAATGCCATTGGCGCGGCAGATACCCAAGACTTTGATATCATTGTAGTAGGTCGTGGCGGTGGAAGCATGGAAGACCTCTGGGGCTTTAATGAAGAGATCGTAGCCAATGCCATCTATCAGGCTCAGACACCCATCGTCTCAGCAGTCGGTCATGAGATCGACTGGCTCATCAGTGACTTTGTAGCCGACCTGCGTGCACCTACGCCAAGTGCTGCTATGCAGATGATCCTGCCGGATCAAAACGAACTTCTCCAAACGCTTGATGTCATCTCTCAGCAGATGAGCCAGACAGTTCAGCAAAAACT
>JBATWM010000115.1:0-29927 GCA_049672605.1 Sulfurimonadaceae bacterium | reverse complement strand
CCTCTTCTAAAAGGTCCGCCATGGGCTTAATAAAAAGGGCTTTTTTATCATCAATAAACGAGCCGGCCAAAGAGTCAAGATACCAAAAGCCTAAAGAGGCGATGTCTTTGACGAAACTGTCGCTTTCGCTCTCTTCGACCTTTTTCTCGATCGTCTCATACTCTTTTTCATCCAAAGCATAAAAGGCGGGAGCGATCTCGATCTCACCGATAGGATCACCTATTGTCCGCTGTTTTTCCAGTGTAAAGTGTTTTATCTCTTCGATCTCTTCATCAAAGAGCGAGATACGGTACGGGTTTTCAGAGTTCGGGGTAAAGATGTCGATGATATCGCCGCGAAAAGAGATCTCGCCTTCGACCTGAACCATGTCCACAAAGCTGTAACCCCAAAAAAGCATCTTCTCTTTAAAGGCTTTTAACCCTAAGGTCTGAGCATACTCAATCGTAAATGTCTCTAAAAGCTCCTCTCTAGGAAGTGGAAACAGTAAGCACTTTAGGGGTGAGATAATGAGCGGCTTTTTATCGGCCGCATAGTAGAGACGAAGCGCTCTGAAAAGCTCTTGCATCTCCTCTTTAAAAGGGCGTAGGTCATCTTCATAACGCGCGCGGAAGTCTGGGAATATAAGAACCTCACGTTCAAAAAACCTAGCAACATCCGCTAAGTGGTGGCTCTCTTTTTCATCTTCACAGATAAGGAGTTCAAGATCATTGATATTTTGGTTTCGAAACTGTTCAAACAGACGACTTTGAGGCATTATTCTTCTCTAATAGGTAGCTAATTTAATAGTGACATTGTACCAAAGCTTCAGAGCTATTACCGTTTTATAGTCAATCCATAAGCTCAGTTAAATCTTTGTTGCATTTATCTCTTGTGTAACAACAGAGTTGTTGTTCTCTTCACTCTCAGCAGGAAGTCCACCATCTATCCAACCCGCTATCAATCCTAACAGAGGCTCCCAAGGTATATGTTTCTCTTTTTTAAAGATCTCTTCATAGTTGCTCATCGTCCATTTTATAAACCAAAAAGGGTTGACGGCTCTGTGCATAAAACGGATCTCATAATGCAGGTGCGGGCCATTGCTGCGGCCGCTATTACCGCTTAGACCGATAAGGTCACCCTTTTGCACCACTTGACCATGTTTTACATCTATCTTACCGAGATGGGCAAAATAGGTTCTAAAGCCATACGAATTATTTAAAATGATAAGTCGGCCAAAACCGCTTTTACGGTGATAACCAGCATACTCTACGACCCCATTAGCCGTTGCATAGACCTCAGTAAAGAGTTTCGCCTTCATGTCACTGCCCTGATGCAGCTCTCTTCGCCCGGTGATGGGATGGGTCCGATAACCGAATTTACTCGTAACACCGTGATACTCGATAGGCGAACCGTTAGGGATGATCTCAAAGATGAGCGAGCGCTCTTTTGAGGTGAGCTGTGCCACATCAACACGCTCACTTAGCGGCGCATCTTCACTGACATCCATACCGATCAACTCTTCAATGGAGTCAAGACGTTCATCGAGCTGTGTAAGCTCACGTTCTTTATTTTTAATGGTCTGTTCTAAAAGTGTGTTTTGTGCCTCTAACAGACTCTTTTTGGCTTCAATATTGCCAAGTTCTTTGGTCAGTTGAAAAACAACATAGACACTCAAAATAAGCAGAACGACGACTGAAGCAGCGGTATAGAGGGCAAAATGTTTGACACGCTTGTGGAAGGTAAACTCTTTTACCCCTTTGGCATCTTCAATGGTGATATTTATTTTGTGATCCACACCCTCTCCCTCTCCGCGTTACACTCTTCGCAAAAAAACCTCCGCTGCACTAAAGAAGTCAAAGGTCGGATAGTTTTAGTCTTTTCTATTGTAGCCAATTTGGAAGGGGAATGCCTTTAGCTCTGATCTCTTTGTGCAGCGTCGATCGCTTCGATAATGCTAATGGTGGATTGAGTGGTTGTATGGCGGAGGTATGGTCTTGATCAGTGAGGATGCATTATTACCCATGCAGGGCCGATGTGATCACCGCTTCTAAAGCGATAGACCCTCATCAAAACGAGTTAATTTATGCCAACCCATCTTTTTTAGGTGAAGGAAGCGATATCTCCCCTGCTTTACGGCTCTCATTTCTAATGCGGCTTTCACCCTCAAAAACACCTTTGGCTTCGATCTGCAATTCAGACGAAGTGATCATACCGCTCACATGTCCGGTCTCTTTGATTTCAATACGATCTACCTCAATATTTCCTTCAACTACACCTTGGACAATTAGATGTTCAGCACGTATCTCACCGTTCATTTTTCCATTTCTACCAATAGTAATAAGGTTTTTTGACTCAATGGTCCCCTCGAAATGACCATCGATGTATAGATCACACTTCAGGGTCATCTCGCCCTTGAAAGAAGCACCTTCTGTGATGATAGTAGTGCTGTTTTTTGCCTTATCGGCTGATGATCTTGCGTTATCGCTGTTATTAAAGATTGCCATTGTACCTGTTTCTCCTGTTCAAATATTTCTGAATAATTTTCTATATTCCATTTTATAAACCAATACGGGTTGAGTACGCGCTGCGTAAAACGCACCTCATAATGGAGATGCGGTCCATTACTCATACCGCTGTTACCGCTCAAACCGATTATGTCACCTTTTTTTACATACTGCCCTGGCTTGATCAAAATCTTGTTCATGTGCCCAAAATAAGTCTTGAATCCATAATTATGATCTAGAATGATCAAACGACCATAACCGCTGGCTTTATGATAACCGGCATATTCTATCACACCATCGGCTGTTGCAACGATCTCGGTGCGCATTTCAGCACGCAAATCCGTACCGCGATGAAATTCCCGTCTCTCTAATGTAGGGTGAATACGATACCCGTATTTACTGGTAATGCCCTTGTATGCTACGGGAGAACCATTGGGAATATACTTCAGCAGTGCCGCGCGCTGTGATGATGTCAGTTTTGCAATCTCTACACGTTCGGTCAATGTCACTTCATTTTTCGGTGACAGTCCGATAAGCGTCTCAATATCTTCTAGACTATCAGATACAACCATCAACTCTTCTTGCTTGGCTCGAAGGTCATTTTCGGTCGTGGCAATTGATGCGAGCAAGGCACTGTTGCGCTGCTCAAGATCTCTCTTCTTCATTTCGATCTTTTCTAAAGAGATGTTGAGGACGACGATGATCATTACACCGATCGTAATTAGCATAGCAATACTGGCTACGATATACAAGACCACCTTTTTGATGATCTGGTGCAGATTATACTGTTTGACACCATTAAGGTCGTGAATCGTGACAGTAAACCGATTATGCATAGTACACTTTCAAAAATGCTTCGGCAACACTGAAAGAACCGAAGACCAAATAGTTTTTATCATTCTCAATTGTAGCGAATTTGGACAGAGGAATGTCAGCAGCCCTGATCACCTCTTCGAGCTTGGATTCCTGTTCGATGCGGACATCATCAACTTCTATCAATTCAATACTACTGATGATCGGTTTGAGTGTCTGAATAATGGTCGCATAATCTTTATCACGGTAGGAGTTATAGACAAGCGTGAATTTTCGACCTCTCAATGTTGATGCAATCGCCCCTGCGGCCAAAGCGTTATGGCCTACATCAAGCAGAATATTTTCGCTTATTTTAGTGAGTCTGCCAAAAAGCGGTGCGTTTGCCAGTGCTGCGACATCTGCTTTGAACCCCAGGAACGTCAATCCGCTCAAGGCAAGAAGAAGGTTCTCTTGCAGATAATCAGCCAAACCTTCCTGCGAAGCAATCGAACGTATCTCCTCTTGCTCCGACGTGCTTAAAAGGTCATCGATCTGTTTTGCATCACACTCTTTTTGCGCTGCGATCTCATCATAGGTCTTCTTAACATCGGGGTGGACCTGTCTGCCCAAAATAGCATTTTTTTGCATCGAACGGAACTTTGTACCGGCTATGGATACGATGTCATCCCCTAAAAAAGCTTGATGATCTATGTCTATCGGGGTAAAGAGAGAGAGCACTTTGTCAAAGACATTGGTCGCGTCAAATTCACCGCCAAGGCCTGCCTCTAACACGACATAATCACACTTCTCATAAACGATCATTGCCAAAAGTGTGGTGTACTCAAAATAGCTCAGAGAGTCCGCCTGCTCTTTTGACAGAACTCCTGAGAGCTTTTGATGCGCCTCTTCTAAAACATCATCACTGACGTTTTCACCATTGAGCCAAATACGTTCATTGAACGTAAGGATGTGCGGCGAAGTGTAGTGTCCGACGTTTAAATCATTTTGCAAAAGCGCATTGGCTAAAAACCGTCCCGTTGTCCCTTTTCCGTTAGTACCGACAACATGAATGACTTTGGGAGAGGGGAGAGACGCTTTAACAGCCTTATAAACACGCGGCATACGCTCAAGGTCGATCTCATCGTAATAGAGCGGTTTGGCATCTAAAAAGGTCTTAAGCGGCATCATTTCTCTTTACGTGAACCTTCTGCAGCTACCTGAGCCACAAAACTGTCCAGTGCCTTTGTCGTACTTTTCTGAATCGCTTCAAAACGCTGTTGATCGGTAATAATGGCATTGGGGCTGATCGTAAAGTCAAAGTTACCGACCGCATTGTAACGCTTAGTGAACTGCTTGCTTATACGGGTAACCGCCAAGTTGATCGTTGTACGATAGGATATGATATAACCGTTGCTGTCATACTGTAAGGCGCTAAATCCAACACTTTGGAGTTCGATCTGCAGATGGGTTCCTGCATCATTACGGTGACGAAGGTTTGTTTGAAAACGGCGGATAACCGCTTCATCCAGAGCATCTTTGAGTACCACGGTGTTTTCAGGATCGGGCATGGAGATAATGATCTCAGTACTGACCGTCTCACCCATCACTTTTTTGGCCTCTTTCGAGCTGGGTTGATAACCACAGCCAGTGAATATCGTAAATAGTAAAAAGTAAATGGTAAATAGAGAAATATATTTATAGTCTCTAGTCATACCTCTCACCTTTTAGCCTTTGACAACGATGTTAACAAGTTTGTTAGGGACAACGATCTCTTTGAGTATCTCTTTGCCTTCAAGCCATTTGGCAAGCGCCTCTTTAGCCTGCGCAATGATCTCATCTTTACTGTCGCTCACACCAATTTCGATCTCGGCACGGCGCTTACCGTTAACAGCGACACCCAAAGTGACCGAATCAACACTGAAGACCTCCTCTTTAACCGCATTTGGCACAAGGTTCTTGCGCTCAAAAAGGTTGGTAGAGACTTCCCATGCGATGTGCGGTACGATCGGCTCTAAAACAGCACTCAGTATCCAGTACCCTTCCGTCCAGACATCTTCGTTTTTCTGCTCATTAAGTGCATTCATCGCTTCCATAACGCCGGCGATCATCGTGTTAAACGTGTAACGATCTTCAAAGACTTCATTGGCACGTTGCAGTGCTTCATACACTTTTTTACGCGCCGTCTTCTCCTCTTTAGAAAGGGTACTGTGGTCGATCTCCGGAAGTGTTGTTGTTACTTTGGCATTGACACTCCGCTCTGAAAAACGTTTCAAAAAGCGGTACGCGCCTTCAACAGCACTGTCATTCCACTCCAACTCTTGTGTCGGCGGTGCTGCAAACAAGATAAACAGACGCGCTGTGTCGGCACCATACTTCTCTATCAGTGCATCCGGATCTACCGTGTTGCCTTTAGACTTACTCATCTTGGCACCATCTTTAAGCACCATACCCTGTGTTAAGAGTTTGTCAAACGGCTCATCAAAATCGAGGTAACCCAGGTCACGCATCACTTTAGTAAAGAAACGGCTGTAAAGCAGGTGTAAGATAGCGTGCTCGATCCCACCGATATAGTGGTCGACATTCATCCAGTAGTTAAGTTCGTCTTTGTCAAATGGCTTCTCTTGCTGGATCTTAGGACTTGCTGTATAACGCAAGAAGTACCACGAAGACTGAATAAAGGTATCCATTGTGTCTGTCTCACGTAACGCTTCACCGCCACACTCTGGACATCTACAATGTTTCCAAGTCGGGTGATGCTCGAGCGGGTTACCCTCACCTGTGATCTGCGCATCATCCGGCAGTGTCACCGGCAGGTTCTCTTTTTTCTCCGTGACAATACCACAATCCGGACAGTGGATAAACGGAATCGGTGCACCCCAGTAACGCTGACGGCTGATTCCCCAATCTTTAAGACGGTAGTTGGTCACCTTTTTACCAAGCTTCTCTGTTTCAAAATGCTCTATTATCGCCGCTCTTGCCTCAACAGAGTTCATCTCGCTGAACACACCAGAGTTAAAAAGCATACCGGCGTCAGTCATGGCACGGTCTTCAACAATACCATCCGTTTCAGATGCGATGACAGGGATAATAGGCAGTCTATATTTCGTTGCAAATTCAAAGTCACGCTCATCATGCGCCGGAACAGCCATAACCGCACCAGAACCATAATCCATCAAGACAAAGTTCGCAACATAGACAGGAATCGGTTTTTTAGTCAACGGGTGGATGACATCTATCCCGAGGGACACACCGTGTTTGTTCTTCTGACGATCGATCGAACTCGCTTTTTTCATTGCCTCTATTTCAGCAGCAACGGTAGGAAGCAACATACCATTCTCTATCATGTAAGTGACGAGTTCATGTTCCGGTGCCAAAGCAGTATATGTTACACCGTAGATCGTATCCGGACGCGTTGTATAGACATCAAAACCTTGAAACTTGTTACGGACAACATGTTTTGCATGCTCATCAAGCTCCAAAGTGAACTCCAATCCGTTTGAACGGCCTATCCAGTTCTCCTGCATCGTTAGAACCTGTTTTGGCCACCCTTTTTCCAGCTCTTTAAGATCGTCAATCAGCTCATCTGAGTAATCCGATATTTTCAGATAGTACTGGTTCATCTCTTTTTTGACAATAGGGGTGTCACAACGCCAGCAGCAACCATCAACAACCTGCTCATTGGCAAGGACCGTCAAGTCATGCGGGCACCAGTTAAGTGAGGCTTTTTTACGGTAAAGAAGCCCTTTGTCGAACATGTCGATAATAAACGCCTGTTCAAACTTTGTATAAAGAGGATCAGAGGTAGCAAACTCACGCTCTTTAGAGAAAGAGAGGCCTAAAGAGGAGAGCTCTTTGCGCATATAGTCGATATTTTCATAGGTCCATTTTTTAGGGTGCGCACCATTTTTGATCGCTGCATTTTCTGCAGGCATACCGAAGCTGTCCCAGCCGATAGGGTGAAGAACGTTCTTGCCCTGTTGGCGGTAGTAGCGTGCAAAAGAGTCACCGATGGTGTAGTTTCGCACGTGCCCCATGTGCAGACGTCCGCTAGGGAATGGAAACATACTTAAAATATATTTTTTCTCTTTGTCAAACGAGTCGTCCGGCTCAAAGCTACGATTCTCATCCCAAAATGATTGCCACTTTTTTTCGATCTCTGAAGGGTTATATTGCAAAAAAATCTCCTGGAGTTATACAAATGTATTGAAGTTTTATCTGTAAAGATAGGTTAAACAGTGAATGTACTTAGACATTCACCTATTAATATATCTGTTGATCAGTACTCGTCTCTGGTTTTTGAACTCTCGATCATAACGAGTGCCATAGAGAAGATGTTGGCAAGCAGTGCACCGATCGCAAGCGCAATGGCCCACTCCGTATTGCCCATCAACTCTAGATAGATAAAGGCGGGAATGAGGTGCAGATCTGCTACCAGTGAACTGGCAAGCAGTTCTGCTGAAAGCAGGTTACGCACACCCAGTTTCAAAATCGTAGAGACAAGGTTCAGACTTGCCGCCACAAAAAGTGCGACTGCAGTGTGTTCATACAAAAACCCTGCTGTTGACGTCAGCGACATCAACGTAAAAAAGACATATACTACTTTTCCCCAATCCATAACTCGCTCCTAATTTTAAATAAGTCTCCGTCTAAAGAACTTTTTATAAAGTCCCTTGTTCGAACTGTGAACGCATCTTCTCTTTTTCCGCATGGCGTTTTGCCTTCTCAGCAAGTTTACCATGATAGCTTTTAATATCAAAGCCGAGCCACATCAAAATCGGTGATGCGACAAAGATCGATGAGTAGGTACCGACAACCACACCCACTAGAAGTGTGAATGCAAAAGCGTGAATGATCTCGCCGCCAAACATAAAGAGTGTCAAGACCACAAAGAAGGTCGTTAATGAGGTCAATGTGGTACGTGACAGTGTCTTGGTGACTGACTCATTGATCGTGTCACTAAGTACTGAACTCTTCGTATTAGTGATACCCTCACGGATACGGTCAAAGACAATGATCGTATCGTTCAGCGAGTATCCGAGTATCGTCAAAAGTGCCGCTAAGACATCAAGGTTGACATCGATCTGCGTCAGAGCAAGTGCACCCATTGCAATAGAAACATCATGTATCAGGGCAATGATCGAAGCGATGGCAAAACGCCACTCAAAACGAAAGGCAACATAGATCAGAATCCCGATCATCGCTATAAGAAGTGACATAACCCCTTTTTCACGAAGCTCGTTACCTACTTTTGGTCCAACAATATCCACACGACGGATCTCGTAATCACCTGTGCCTTTAAGCGCTTCTCGTGTTACATCACCAACATCTTTAGAGATATCTTTCGAACTTGTCTTAAGACGAATGATCACCTCATCAGGCGAACCAAACTCAGTGATCGACGCACCTTTAAACATTGCATTAGTTGAGAGCTGTGTACGCATCGTATCGATCGGTGCTTCTTTAGCGTACTTGACCTGCACGATAGTACCACCGGCGAAGTCAACACCAAAGTTGAGTCCCTTAGTCAGAAGAAGTGCATAAGAGCTCAAAACAAGAACGATCGAGATGACCATAGCCATCTTCGATTTGCCCATAAAATTAATGGTCTTTGTCTGTCTGAAAAACTCCATTATCCTAACCTCTTCTTACTGATACCGAACCAGAAGGCCGGGTTTTTACTTTTGTTGATCTTGTTCTCCAACATCGTGTAGATACCGTGTGTTCCCAAGATCGCCGTTAGCATTGACGCCAAGATACCGATACTGATCGTGATCGCGAAACCTTTAATAGCGCCCGTACCATACACATAAAGAACCACTGCTGCGATAAGCGTCGTGATGTTAGCATCGAGAATAGCACGCATTGCATTAGCATAACCCTCTTCGATCGCTTTATGAAGTGACTTGCCTTCATAGAGCAGCTCACGAATACGCTCGGAGATAATAACATTGGCATCGACCGCCATACCGACGGTCAAGACAATACCCGCCATACCCGGCAGGGTCAAGGTCGCACCAAAGAGTGCCATCACCGCCAGGATGATAAACAGGTTGGCGATCAGTGCGATGTTGGCAATAACACCTGCAGCTTTGTAGTAGACGATCATAAAGATAAAGACCAAGACAAAACCGCCGATAAGCGCGATCATCGAGTTACGAATACTCTCTGCACCCAGACTTGGTCCGACAGAACGTTTTTCCATCATGTAGATCGGTGCTAAAAGCGCCCCTGAACGAAGCGCGATTGACAGGTCATTGGCTTCATTGACCGTGTAGTTACCGCTTACTTGAACATGGCCGCCACCGATGCGCTCGTTGATAACCGGTGCTGAGTATACAAGACCGTCTAAAACGATCGCCATACGTTTACCCACATTTTTACCGGTAAAGTCACCAAAGATCTGTGCTCCCTCTGAGTTAAGAGCAAAGTTAATAACAGGACGGTTATTTTGATCAAACGCAACCGTTGCATTAGTCAGCATACCGCCATCTAAGATCGGGATCTCTTTTAGCAGGTATTTGACCTCTGGACGCTCTTTGTCCGGCAAGATGACATCGCCGTACTGCGCCGCTTGCGCATCTGTCATGTTATACACGCGCATTGCACGCTCTTCATCAACTGCGATCAGCTCTAACTTAGCCGCACGAGAGATCAGTTCACGAGCACGCTGTTCGTCCTCTTGCGTCTTAATACCAGGAAGTTCAACTAAGATCTTCTCAGCACCTTGACGAGCAACCGTAGGCTCCGCAAGACCAAACTGATCTAGTCGGTTACGAATGGTCTCAATAGCTTGAGAGATCGCTTCTTTTTTAGTCTTTTCGATCGAATCTGGTGTAAGTGTCAGTGCATAATCTTCACCACTATGGTTGATCTGCGCACCTTCGATCTCTTTTAACATCAGATCGATAGCAGGAGCATCGTCTGGATCCAAGATAGCAAACTTCACCTCATCTTCACTCGCAGAGAGTGTGTCCAGTAAGATGTCGTTATGGTCTGTAAAGTGTTTAACACTTGCCGCGATCGACTTCATACGTGAACCAACAGCCTCTTCAGTCTTGACACCAAGAAGCATATGCAGACCACCTTGAAGGTCAAGACCTAAGGTGATCTTGGCACCCTTTTCTGTCTGAAGCAGAGAAGGCATCGAGAAGAAAACGCCAAATATAATGGCAAGAACAAGGAGGACTAGACGAAAATTAAGCTTCATCCTCATACTTTCGTGCGATCGCATCTTTAGTGATCTTGACGATGACGTCGTCATTCATCTTCACAGAGAAGAAGTTCTCTTCGACTTTGTAGATAACAACAATAAGTCCACCGTTAGTAACGACTTTCTCACCTTTTCCAATGCTCTCTAGCATTGCTTTGTGTGTCTTAGCTTGCTGCTGCTGTGGGCGAATGATTATGAAATACATAATCGCGATTAAAAATACAAACGGTAAAAGTTGTCCTAACATGTCCATACGAATAGATCCTTGTCTTAAAAATTGCTGCATTATACAATTACAGACCTATGTAATAGATGAGACCCGTTAAGGAAAAGCCAACTGCTTGGCTTTTATAGGGTCGGAACCAGAGGTGATGTGCAAAGCACCACCGACGGAGACCTTAAACAGCAAAAGCCAACTGCTTGGCTTTTGTAGGGTCGAAACCGCCAAAGGCGTAAAGAAAACAGAAACTGCTTTCTGTTTTTAGCCGACGCGACTTTATAATGTGTGTAACACCATGAAGGCAAGATGTGCGAAGCACCACCGACGGAGACCTTAAACAGCAAATGCCATCTGCTTGGCTTTTGCAGGGTCGGAAACAGAGTCGATGATATGCCACTGAATAATGCCTTGAGGGCATTGTAAAAGGGATAAAGTAATATTAATAGCTAACAGTCACTGACGCCGTAGACCCTAAATTGGAAACAGAATTGATGTACACACTACCAATATCATCGATCTTAGCAATGTATGTTTGGTATTCAGATGCAGTAAATGTATAATACACCTCATGAAGCTATCCACTATTAATTACCGAACACTCTCTCTTGACCTTCTCCAAGGTCTTGGTATTGCACTGCTTTTTTCCTTTTTTATCTATGCTGAGCACTATGGATTTACCAACAACTTGCTCAACTCTATCACAGCACTTGCCGCCTTTTATTTTCTGCTAAAAGCGCCCGGCCGTCTCCTTGTGAGTGCCGGAGGTTTCATCGGGCTGCTCTGGTTCTATTGGATCGGTTACAGTTTTGAGTATTACCATGTGGGGTGGATGACCCCTTTTATCACCCTCTTTTTCATTCTTCTTTATGCTCTCTTTTTCGGTGTCCTGGCTTTTACGGAGAATCCACTTTATCGCGCTGTGATGCTTTTTGTATTGAGTTTTGTCGAACCGATGGATTGGAACTGGCTGCAGATAGAGCTCCCGTTTATCAACACCTTTTTCGGTGTCGAAAAGTGGCAATACGGCTTGATCCTACTCTCGCTTTCACTCTTTCTCTTTTTAGCCTCCAAAAAAGAGTTTCAAAGATGGCGTTATGGGGCACTGGTGCTGCTCGTAGGTGCGATAGACTTCTCCACTCCACAGTACAAAGAGGCCGATCTAAAGATCAAACTGCATGTATCCACACTGCTGCAAGAAGAGAAGTGGCTGCCGCAAAATAGGCAACAGATTATTTTCGATAATCTAAAAGTGGTCAGAGATGCTATCAGTGACAAATATGACCTGGTTGTTCTGCCTGAATCGGCTTTTCCTCTTTTTCTCAACCGAACACCTCAGATCGAATCCATGCTCAGAAACTATTCCCAGCAGATCGATATTGTTACAGGTGCTTTGTATGTGGAGAACAAGCTGCACTACAATGTCAGTTACCACTTCTCTAAAGGGGAGATGCAGATCGCTAAAAAACTTGTACTCGTACCCTTTGGCGAGTACATTCCTCTCCCCTCATTTCTGCGTCAATGGGTCAACACGACCTTTTTTGATGGGGCTTCTGACTTTGTCACAGCAGATAAGCCTAGTGACTTCACCGTCAAGGGTGTAAAATTCAGAAATGCCGTCTGCTACGAGGCAACTTGCGAAGAGATCTATGAAGGTGATCCCGCCTACCTGATCGCTATCAGTAACAATGGCTGGTTCCACCCCTCTATCGAGCCGACTTTACAGAAATTATTGATGCGTTTTTATGCCAAAAAACATCACAGCATTATCTATCACAGTGCCAACATGGGAGGCAGCGGGATCATCAAAGGCAGTGATTGATCCTACAACTGTCATTCCAAACTATATTGCTCAGGTTTAAGCAACTTTAACCAACATCAAACTACTATATGGACAATACAAGAGAGACTCTAAACTCTTTAAGGAGAGATCTTATGAATATTGCCAATAACATCACTGAACTAATCGGAAACACACCTCTCGTCAGACTCAACTTTCCTTCCCTAGAGACAGGTGCCACGATCTTAGGCAAGTGTGAATTTATGAACCCGACCAGTTCTGTCAAAGACCGTATCGGCTTCAACATGATCAAAGACGCCTTGGACAAAGGACTGATCAAAGGAGAGACCCGTATCATCGAGCCGACAAGCGGCAACACCGGGATCGCCCTTGCGTCTATCTGCGCGGCACTTGGTCTTAAACTGACACTTACGATGCCGGAGTCTATGAGTATGGAACGTCGCAATCTGCTCAAAGCACTCGGGGCAGAGCTTGTACTGACCCCGGCAGCAGCAGGAATGAAAGGGGCTATTGACAAGGCTGAAGAGCTTAAAGAGAGCCTTGATGATGCCATCATCTTACAACAGTTTCAAAACCAGGCCAACCCTGAGGTCCACCGTTTGACAACCGCAAAAGAGATCCTTCGTGACACTGATAAACATGTTGATGTCTTTGTTGCCGCAGTGGGAACTGGAGGGACATTGACTGGAACAGGTACGGTATTAAAAGAGGAGATCCCGGGTATCCAGATCGTTGCTGTTGAGCCTGAAGACTCAGCTGTCCTCTCAGGCGGCAAACCCGGTCCACATAAGATCCAGGGGATCGGTGCCGGATTTGTCCCGGACATCTTAGACACCGGGATCTACGGAGAGGTTGTCAAGGTCAGTAATGACGACGCCATCAACACCGCTAAACTATTGGCAAGACATGAAGGACTATTAGTCGGTATCTCCGCAGGAGCAAATGTTTATGCCGCGATGCAAGTCGCTGCGCGTCCAGAGAACCAAGGAAAGACAATCGTCACCATCCTTTGTGATACCGGTGAACGTTACTTGAGTACAGCACTTTTTAGTGAGTAGACAGCTTCTTGAGACCATTCGTTGCGAGAATGGTCAGCCATCACACCTCTCATACCATCAACAGAGAGTTGACAGAAGCCTAAAACAGTTGGGTTATAGTCTCCATCTTGACCTCGCCTCTCTTATAGAAGTCCCTGACGATACGCTTTATCGATGCAGGGTTATTTATGATGCGACTTCGGCAAATATCGAATACCTTCCCTATCAAAAAAGAGTGATCCGGAAACTTCAACTCGTTCAAGCAGACGATCTTGACTACTCTCTAAAATATGCAGACCGAATAGAGCTCGATCAGTTATTTGCACAAAAAGGTGATGCCGATGATATCCTTGTTGTTCAAAACGGCCTGATCACTGACACCTCCATCGCCAACATAGCTTTTTTTGACGGAACAAAATGGCTAACACCGAAACACCCTCTTTTAAAAGGGACAACCCGAGCACGTCTGCTTGATGAAAAAAAGATCTTTAAAAGTGAAATACATATTGATGATCTTAAAAAATACACAGATTTTGCTCTTCTTAACGCTATGATCGGTTTTGACGAAACCAAAAATGGTATAATTGCACCAATTAAAGGGGTTACTGATGTTGTATGAGATGATAAAAGACAAGAGCTATATGGATTTGATGAGCAAACATATTCAAGAGTTACTTCTCTTTTTGTTTGAACAAGAGCAAAATTTTGGCATCCTCTGCAAGATCGAACACCTCACTTTCGAACCTGAACTCCCCGATCAGATCCGCAATGATTTTCGCCCAATGACACTTTTCTTTTTGGCAGGCTACACCTTTGAAAGTGCCCGTCTGGACAACAACGCACTTATCTTCGAAGCGGGCTTTGGCGAAGATAACGTCGGCAGTTTTGTACAAGTACCCCTGCTGAGCATCATGCAGATCATTGTTGACGAAACGCCCATGTTTGTAAACCTTGCGTCGCCAAGTGAAGTCGCTAGTAACCATCCGCCGAAAAGAGAAAACGGCGTTGAAAATTCGATGGCCAGTTTTCTTTCCAATCCTGAGAATCAGAAGTTCATTAAAGAGTAAGAACTCTTTAGTTCTGTGCAAACACACAATGAAGAACACAGTACCCTTATCAATTTGATGATTCACTCTCTTTTCCCATTTGTCCCTGCTCCTTTATCTCATACTTATATTCCCTCCTCTTTTAAACCGTGAATGTCCGAACTTTTTCACGACTCGAAGCATAGCTTCTCCCATGCATTTCGTTCTCTGTCGCCTCAGAGAAATAGCTTTCGAGAACAAAGAGGTTCTTAATAGATTTATTTATGACAGATCCAATAATTAATGAATTATCAGTTCGAATATGACTCAGTTAGAAAACGATACTGTCCCCGGAATTTTATCCCCATTTTGCATTTTGTCAAAAACAGCGCAATGCCGTATTATTAACAGTTTAAAGTCATTATTAATTATATTTGGTGTATCTTTATTATATATACAGCTATAAAGGGGTCAAAAATGAAAAAAGTTATCTTCGTCTTAATGTTATCAATCGTTGCATTTACATATTATTCTTGTGATACAAGTTCATTTGACAGTGCACAAAGAGCAGCAGAGCGGCCCACTAACGAAGTTGTGACCATCTATTTTGCCGGCAGTATGGGGGACAGTAGCATGTGGCAGCCAGAACGCAGCAATTTCGGACGGTCTGAGACCGTAGCAACCTTGCACTACTTTCAGAAGGACAACAACGACCCCGGTTTTTCCAATCACCACAAGATTATTATCAATGGGATCAAAGGCCCTTTTCATCTAGGACTATCATTTAAAGCTGATTGGGATTCAGTATGGCGGCAAGCTTACAACGCACTGCTCCCTATTTTGGACAAATGCGAAGGGGAATGTATCACGCTCAATCTGGTAGGTTTCAGCCGTGGTGGTATATCAGCGATGCGATTCGCGACAAAAATATCCGAAGAGGATGATTTCAAAGACAGGATCGAGAAGTTCAACATCCTTGTCTTTGATCCTGTACCAGGTGATGGCTTCGTAAACGCGCGTTATTTTAATTTACCAGCCAATACCGAATACCTTGGCTTCTATGCTGTAGATGAACGCAGCGTGGGGTTTGCTCCCGTCTTCCCCTATCGCGGTAACTCACCTTCCGAACTTATCAGTTTTTTCACCGTGCCTGGCAGTCATGAGACCATGGTCGGCAGTATCAAGAGAGATGGTCATACCCATAACTTTAGCAGCGAAAATGAAGATGAAGACCTCGCACACCTCTCGCGCACACTGAAAATAGTCGCCACGGAAATGTTAGGCTCATCTGATTGGGGGCATGTCCGGTTTAGAGAACCACTAAAAGACGGCGGTATAGAGGAACAATATTTTGCTGAATTGGAGCTAGATTGGTACAACAACGAAACAGACCTTAGTGTACTTAAGGATAGGTTTAACAAGAAAATGGTTGATATATACAGCTACAACGCCTATGTCAAGATGCGAAGTTCCACATTTTTTTTATTATTCCAGGACTGTGAGAGCGATATAGTGCAAGAGAAGGCGCGATGTGTATATTATCAAACTGAGGAATGGCCGGTTGGTAAATTGGATGCAGCGAATACAAGTCTTTTAAACATAGAGCTTAACCGTTTTCTGTCCCCGTTGAAACAAAAGGAAGTAGATCTTAATAACAATCTCTCTAATGAAGAGTACCGTATCTGGAACCTGATTCGGTACCGTGGTAGTCTTGATGTCGATGCGGATTTTTTCGATTACGAAGATGACAACTGTCCGGAAACCTTTAACCCAGACCAGGCGAATAGAGATAATGATGATCAGGGCGGTGATATGTGTGATCCAGACAATGATAACGATGGCGTACTCAACGAGTCAGATATCTGTCCTGATACACCTCTGGGTGAAGTAGTAGGTGAAGTAGTAGTCGATCCGAACAATGGTTGTTCACTGGATCAATTAGCCCCTTGTGAAGGACCACGAGGCACGGATGAATCATGGCGTAACCATGGAGAGTATGTCTCTACCCGGACCAAATTTGCGAATGACTTTGTCAAGATGGGACTACTCACTCACAAAGAAAATAGCGACATTGTCTCTGCGGCAGCAAAATCCAAGTGCGGACATACCCAACTGTGGTAAGTCCAACTGCGGTAGGAAGCAATACCCGATACAATGAAAAGGGTCGGTGAGGAGTAATCTCGAACTGTGTTTATCACCGACCCTTTTCTCGCCGGGATGATGACCATAGAAACCCGAGATGTTATCTACACTCTATTGTGAAGAGCCTCCTCTCCCCATATTTGTAAATCTTGCTTTACCAATAGAGATCGCACGTGATCAAGCGCCAAAAAGAGAAAATGACATTGAGAATTCGATGAGTAGTTTTCTTTCGAATCCTGAGAATCAGAAGTTCATTAAAGAGTAAACTCTTTTTTGAACTATATAAGTCTCCGTACATTAGACTCTAACCTCAAGCTATAAGGACGTTTAAGCTTTTTTAATTACTTCCTATCATTAGTATGTCACTTTTTCTTCTTGCTTGCTCAAGAAGAAAACCTAACGAAAAAGAAGAAGAGCAATACCCTTCGGCACTATTCACATTTTAGACTAAAAAACATCTTGGCTTCCGAGCTAATTGGCGGTTAAACGCCAATACTTGCTGGAACTTCCTTCCTATTAACTTCTTCGACGCCTATAACTAACATAGATCTAACAATATAAACAGGGATTAAAGCGCCAGATTTAACGAAAAATCAATGCGTCACCGCTTGCTCTTATTCGTGGCATCTGCAAAGCTGACTGGAGGGAGAGAGTGACCGTTAAAAAACTCACTTTGTCTGAGCGTAGCGAGTTAGGGAGTTTTAGGGAGTGAACGAGTGGAAGGAAGGCACCCGATAGCTATCGGGCTTGAAGCCGTCACGAGAGCTTTTTTTGTTTCTTTTTTTTGCGGTGTAAAAAAAGAAAGGGTAGCCGATAAAGATTGATTTTAAAAAGAAGTTTACAAAAATAAAGGAGTTATAGATTCCGGGTCAAGCCCAGAATGACGAAGGTATATTTGACTATATTCAGAAGTTATTTTTTGCTATTGGTCACTATAGCAAAACTAAGATCATTGATCTCCGTATGCTTCTTAATATAGGTATTAAGGTCATCAAGCTCCAGCACCTTGATCTTCTCTAACTCTTTAAGACTAGACCCCAACTCTTGTCCTTTATAGTACTCCTGAAAAGTACGAGAAAGACGCTGAGAGAGAGTCTCGACGCGAAGCGGTTCAGAACCAAGCAGAAACTTTCTGGCCTGGTCAAGCTCACCCTGAGTTACGCCCTCTTTTACAAAAATGGAAATAACCTCTTTTACGGTTGATTCAGCCTCTTTTTGAGACTCCAGTTTTGTCTGTAGGTGACCCGAAAAATAGACATTTGAACGGGCTGCATTGACACGGGCATAAGCAGAATAGGCCAGACCGCGTTTGACACGGATCTCTTCCATCAAACGACTACCAAAACCGCCCGTACCTAAGATATAGGTCGCAACACGTCCCTTGTATTCATCTTCGTCACCTACTCTGATGTTGTACGGAGAGCCAAAGTAGACATAGGCCTGTTCAGTGTCACGCTCAAGTACCGTACGTTCACTCTTCTTAACCACCTCTACAAATGGCAGATCGCTCTCTTCACCTTTGGAAAGTGTTTTCAAAAGTGCCGTCGCTTTCTCTTTGGCTTCGGACATTGAGATATCTCCACCGATTACGACTACCGCTTTTGAAAGAACAAGATGCTCTTTTAAGAAATGCTTGATGTCATACGATGTTAATTTTTTAACATCATCAACCGTTCCGCTAGATGGATGTTCCAGAAGAGTACCGTTAAACAACTCTCCCTTTAAGGCTCTTGCTGCCACATAGTCATAATCATTCTCTTTGCGGCTTAAGGCACCTATTGTGACTGCTTTTGCCTTATCTAGAGTCTCTTTGTCCAAATTAGGGTCTCTTAAAAGATCTTCAAATTTTTCCAGACCATAATCAAAAGACTCTTTAAGTGATGAGAGTTCCATCACAAATGTCTCTGTACCGGTATGAGCACTTAAGTGGACTGCTTTAGCATCAAGCACTTTTGCGAAACCGATACTCCCCAGTTTGGAAGTTCCTTCGTTCATCATTTTCGCACTCATCTTGGCCAGACCCGGTATCTTTTTATCTTCGATAGAACCGCTCTGTTTAAAGACCAGCTGCATAGAGACCATTGGAAGACGGTTGTCCTCTTCATGAATAAGAGGAACTTTGATGCCCTCGACAGTAATATAGTTTATACTCGTGGCCATAGAGATTCCTTGAATTAATAGTAGTAAAAATAGAATGTTTTTGAGCATCATGGTCATGTTCTAAGCAAATGTCTGCAGGGTGTCATATGCTGTGTTGCGAATAGCCGGTGTCTCACCAATGTCGGCGATTAGACGGACCATCTCATCTTTGGCCATTCTAAAGCCGGCACCTGCACTTCGAACAACATTCTCTTCCATCATCGTTGAACCAAGATCGTTAGCGCCGTATTTTAGTGCCATCTGACCGATATATGGTCCTTGTGTCACCCATGAACTTTGAATATTCGGTACATTGTCCAAAAAGAGACGAGAGACGGCAAGCAGACGCAGGTAGCGGTTAGATGACGGTTTTTTAATGTCAGGCAGCTCTTCCATCAACTGCGTGTTCTTGCCCTGAAATGACCACATAATAAAGGCGCGAAAGCCTCCGGTCTCATCTTGAAGTTTGCGCACCATGTTCCAATGTTCAATGATCTCTTCATCTGTCTCAACGGTACCAAACATCATCGTCGCTGTGGACATAATACCCAGCTTGTGCGCTTGACGGTGCACATCTATCCACACTTCAGAATCATGTTTTTTCGGCGCGATAATGTCACGGACTCTGTCACTGAGTATCTCAGCACCCGCACCGGGAATCGAAGATAGGCCTTTGTCTTTAAGACGCTGCAGCACTTCTACTATTGTTATCTTGGAGATCTTCGCGATATAGTCAAGTTCAATAGCCGAAAACGCATGTATCGTGATCTGAGGATATTTTTCATGAATATGGCCAACCAGCTCTTCATAAAAATCAATCTTGAGCTTAGGGTGAACACCCCCTTGAAAAAGAATCTGTGTTCCGCCTATTTCCACCAGCTCATCGATCTTCTCGTCGATCTCTTCATGGCTCAAAATATAAGCATCATCCGCCTTGGCATGACGGTAAAAAGCACAGAACTTACAGTCAACCCAACAGACATTGGTATAGTTGATATTGCGGTCAACCACAAATGTCGTCACCCCTTTGGGATGCAACTCTTTTTTTCGCGCAGATGCCATCTTGCCGAGTTCCAGCAAGTCCGCATTTTGAATAAGGTCTAAAGCCTCTTCACTTGTCATTCGACTCACTGTTAACGTCCCGCCTCTGTTGTTATATTGTCTAATGTGAAATTCATTTTATTTAGCAGTTTTTTCTCTGTAAGATTATGCTCAGAATCAAGCCACGTGCCGTCTCTGTAAGCGATCTTTGTCTTTTTATCTCTGTCTTCAAAGACTAAAACACGGATAGGAAGGTCAAGACCGACTTCCATCTTCTCTTGCATCAGTATGGTTCCCATCTTTGGATTTCCAAAGATGATCTCTTTTGATGGAGGCAATTTCATACGTACCTTGCTAGCACCCGCTTGATGGTCTACAACGGCAAAGACTGTAAAACCTTTTTTGGTAACAATATTTTGAAGTTTGTTCATTGTTGCTTCAACACTTTTGTTTGAACTTTTAAGAATGATGTCATTAGCAAATAGCCCAACTGCCAATGCTACGATTAGGACTAACTTACTCATTTCCATCTCCTTGGATTTTTACGTTTAAAAAAGAATCTATATATAATATACCCGCCAACCACAACCCCAACTAAGAGTTGTAACCAAGCTCCCATTAGTAAGAGTTTATTTAAGATAGAACCGTGCTCTTTTTTATCGATCTCAAAGCCTGCCATCTTGGAAGCATGTACCATTGCTGACACCGCCAGATCACCATCAGGTATATCTTTGTGACATGAAAGGCACATCCCTTCTCGATCAGTTTTAGAACGCTGCTTAGCATTAAGAGGGGCCGAAAGCTTCCAGTGGTGTCCCACCGTCTGTAACTGGGTACCGTTTTCATCAACAAAACGTGAATAGTCATTTTTCAGGTTGGCAATGCGTGGGATCTGCTGATCCACCTTGGTCGGTAAGATACGGCCATCTGCTGTCATCAGATCAACGATACTCTCTTTACTTGGATCACCATTAAGTTTTCCAGCACCGATTCCTAGACCAAGGGCCTTAGCAGAGGTATGACATGACTCACAGCTGCGAGACTCTTTAGAGATGGTGTGGGGTTGAACGGCTGACATATCAATAGCGTTTTGTCCCTCTTCACCCGCACCCTCTACATTAGGGATCTTAAAGATATGGTTCTGCAGCAGTGCTTTGCCATCTTTTCCGATGACCGTGATCGTTGTTTGACAACCTGGGATGGTTGGTGAGATACGCCCTTCACCATTTTGTGAAAGTGCCGGGTCTTCCCAACGTAAAAATGAACGTGTTTCGGTTACCTTACCATCAACAAGATACTTTTTAAGACTGCGCATGCCGCCTGTTGTACCATGGATATCTTTGTCATGTGAGGCCGCTAAAAAGTCGGGATTTTGTTTACCGCCGGAGTAGTCGATCTTGACATGACAACCATAACATTGCGGCGCCCATGTTGCGTGACAAGTGTAACACTCCAACTCATCCGTATGGGCCTGGATCTGGTCCATAGCCACAAGTGCTTCGCGAGAGAGTTTTTCATCCTCTTTGAGTTTTTTCAGTGGTGTCAGTTCAAGATCTTTACCTGAGGCAAGGTGCATCATGATCTTGTCACCTTTACGCACAGCCTTAGTGATAGGGTTACCGCGAGCACTTAAAATAAAGCCTTCAGGTGCTTCCGGGACAGAACCCATCTTCAGGTATTCAGCGACTGTTTTTGTCGTACCACGTGGCTCGCCAGATTTGACCGTGTCATTAAACTCATCCGAGTAGCCAAGAGGAAGTTCCCAAGGATATGCTGACGTTGTACCGTGACAATCTTGACACTCGATCTCAACAGCACCAAGATTGGCACCGCTTAAAAAGCCGTCACCATGCATGTCGTTAGAGGTGTGACAATCCTGACACAACATCCCTTTTTTGTAGTGGATGTCCTCTTGCATATGGAGGTAACGCTTGGTATGGAGTTTCGGTTGACCATTGCCGTCTTCATCAAAGGTCGCCTGGTACTCTGTCTCCATCAGACCCTGATAAGAGACCCCGATACGTTTACCGCGGTTGTGACAGGTCGAACAGGTCTCAACCGGTACGCCTGAGTACTCAACATCATGGACTTTGACTTTCGCTTTACGTGATGACTGAATGCTATGAACAAGAAGATGTCCCGGTTTTTTGGAGATCTGTTTGTCAGCGCCTTCGTAAAAACCGCCATTGGAGTAAGGGATGTGACATGAAGCACAACCGATTCCTCTAAAATCACCTCGTTTAGCCCGGCCTTTAGAGCCGGTATGACAACGCAGACACTCTTGACGAAGGTAGGTGTAAACCGCTAAAGAGGGATCTTTTTCGATCTCTTCTGCTGTCGGAGCCTTAGGCAGTTCTGTCATCTCTGATGGAAAGGCCTGCGGTTCTAACTCTGAGAGTTTGGACATATACTGTTGGTAGGCATCCGTCCCTAAACGTTTATGCGGATCTTCCGGATTTTTGGTCTCATAAGTCCCAACACTGTGGTTGTAGCCCTCTTTTGCACCAAAACTCCACAGAGCCCCTTGGATCTTACCCTGCTCGGTCATCATCAACGAGTTCATCTGCGCATCGATCTGCTCTTGGTGACACATACCACAGGTGTTTTGGTTGATCCATGTACTACCCGGTGCCGGGTAGTACTCTTTAGGACCCTTATTCTCTAAAAAGTATTGGACAGTACCCTTGTGTGCACGCGCTTTGACCATTGTCGTCGGGTTGCCCCCGTGACAGACAATACAGTCATTGCCTGTATGACCCGCTTTTTCTGCGACTTTGTAGATCTCTTCCATCATCTTGGAGTGAGGGTCGCGGATGTTTTCAATGCCTTCATGACACTTCAGACAGCTGTTGGCACCATAGAGTGCCGAAAAGGTCAAAAGTGCTACAAGGAGTACTCTAAACATTATTTGTCTTTAGAGATTGCGTCAAGTACACCGTTAATAAATTTAGGAGATTGTTCGGTTCCAAAGGCTTTAGAGACCTCGATTGCTTCATTGATCACAACAGCAGAGTCAAGCTCAGAGTGCATGATCTCATATGCGCCTAAACGCAGTGTTGCCCGCTCTACAGAACCAAGACGTTCGAAATCCCAATCTTTCAAGTGCTTGACGATCGCTACATCTACCGCCTCAAGGTTCTCCATAACACCACGAAAAAGTTCAAGAGCGAACTCTTTTTGTTTGTTACGGATCTTTTTATCTTCCAAGATCTCATCGGTATAATCGGCAATACTTTGGTTACCCAGGTCATACGCATACAGTAGACTTACAACGGCCATTCTGGCGTGGTGACGAGTTGCCATTACGCTTCCATTACTTCATAAAGGTCAAGCATCTCGATGACAACTGTCATCGCTTCAAAACCTTTATTACCTGCTTTAGTACCTGCACGTTCAATTGCCTGCTCAATAGTGTCTGTCGTCAGTAGACCAAAAGAGACCGGCTTAGAGTATTTAAGTGACATCATAGCGATCCCTTTAGTTGCTTCTGCAGAGACATAGTCAAAGTGCGGTGTCGCACCACGGATAACAGCACCTAAAGCACAAACAGCATCATACTTGCCGCTTGCAAGTAGACGATCAACTACCATTGGCAGTTCAAAAGCACCCGGTACCAATACATGATCAAGGTCTTCGGCATTACCGCCATGACGGTCAAAAGCGTCTTTTGAACCTTCTACTAATCTATCCACGATGAAGTGGTTCCAACGTGTACTCACAATAGCAATTTTTTTGCCATTAATAACTTTTAATTTACCTTCGATTAAACTCATTTTTATCCTTTTATTGTTTCTTGAATTGCTAAGATTGTCTCTGTCGTTTTGTATAAGTCTTCTAATTTTAACATATTTGGTCCATCGCTTAGCGCGCAGCTTGGGTCGATATGGGTCTCAAAAAAGAAACCATCAACACCAACAGCGGCTGCTGCGCGTGAAAGATGCGGTACCATCGAGCTGTCACCCGACGTTGTTCCGCCACCGCCGCCCGGCATCTGTACTGAGTGGGTTGCATCAAAGATCACTGGAGCATACTCACGCATGATGACCAAAGAGCGCATGTCGACAACCAGGTTGCCATAACCAAAGCTTGAACCGCGTTCTGTCAAAAGGACACCGTTCTCTTTCGCATTTTGGTAAGAGACCTCATCACAACCGCGTGTTTTAAGCACTTTCAAAACCGAATATTTCATATCAATAGGGTTCATAAACTGCCCTTTTTTGATGTTGACGATTCTGTCCGTTTTAGCGGCTGCCACAAGCAGGTCAGTTTGGCGACATAGAAAAGCAGGGATCTGCAAGATGTCCGCTACCTCAGCAACAGGTGCTACCTGATAAGACTCATGGATGTCGGTCACGATCTTGTAACCAAAGTCATCTTTGACCTTTTGCAAGATACGAAGCCCCTCTTCAAGACCCGGCCCGCGGTAACTCTCCAAAGATGTACGGTTCGCCTTGTCAAAACTGGCTTTAAAATAAAAATCGATACGCTCATCTTCTTGATAGCGCTCTAGCTTTTTCGCAATATCAAAGATATTCTCTTCACTCTCGATGACACACGGTCCGGACATTAAGATCATTTTTTATACCCTGTATTTTTATCAAACTCATCAACGGCTTTGTCACTGTAGCCTGTAATAGTATTGCCGGTGTTGTGAGAGTAGATAAAATATCCACCTAACGCGAGTAGAAGCAGTGCTATAAACATACGATTACTGTTATACGACATATAAGCAAGAATAGCGATCACCACTAATCCGCCATAATACATTGTGTTTGCATCCATAAGATCATCTCCTATTTTTTGACAACGAGAATCCCGCTGATAATGATTAAGATTATACCAAAGAGTGTTATAAAGTCAGGTAGTGCATCTCCCAGGAGCAGTCCTACCCCTATGGAAAAGACGATATTGGTGTAGCTTACCGCACCAACAATGCCAGCTTGTGACTCGCCATACGCCTTTGTCATGTAGAGTTGGGCGAGGGTTGCAAAAAGTCCCATTGCTGCCACATAAAACCAGACTATTCCACTGGGCATGACAAAGGCTCCCAACATAAAGTCCAGCTCAGGTGCATCAACGTAGGGTGAAACAAGAAGTAGCAGCAGCGGTCCAGCTGTACCAACACCCATAAAAGAGAGGACGATTGCCCGGGTATCATAATACTTTTTCAGCTCTCGAACAGAGGTGTACGCCAAGGCCGCACCTATACCGCTAAAAATACCGAGCAGATCGGTCTTAGAGAGCATCAGTCCGCTCGGTTTAGTAATAAAAACAATACCGACAAAACCGATAAAAATGGCCAGCCAGCCAATGCGCGGCAACTTCTCTTGTAAAAATAACCAGGCAAAGATCGCTGTGAAGATGGGTGATGTCTTAGAGAAGGTCATCGCATCGCCTAGGGGTATATGGGCAATATTATAGAAAAATGCCAAGAGTGCCACAAAACCCATAAACCCCCTGAAAAAGAGTAAAAACGGTCTGCCGCCAGTGTGCTTCATCGGACGACGTAAAACAGTGAAGCCTACTAGAGCCACACCAAAGACATTACGGAAGAAGACCACTTCCAGAGAGCTCATAGAGTCACTTGTCAGTTTTGCAAAAGCACCCATAATGGCAAAGAAAAAAGAGGCCAGTAGCATATACAAGACGCCACGGTCCAATCTAGAGATATAGTGTTTCAAAAAACCTCTTTTTTCTTGGAATCTTATCAGCTAAGATGTTATAGACTTGTTACAACATCTATAGTAAAGGCTAATTCTATGGTACGCATTGTTTTTCTTACTCTTTTTTCACTTTCACTTTCTGCTATCAGTTACCCTCAGCTCTACAGCAAAGTGGCAGGGCCGCTTTACGAAGCACGTGTAGAGCTCGACGACCTTGTCTACCATGCGCCGTTGCGTCACCCTGTATTAGCATATCAAGCGCACAGTGACAGAGTTCTGGGCCATTACCGTCTCGTGAAACCCGATAGTGACCTTAGAGTGAAGAATGAGTACTACAGTGCCTTGATAGAACTGCAAAAAGAACATAAAGAGTTAAGAAAGTTTTTACATCAACAGCTGGCACAGGCCATCGAAACAGACCAATACCTAACCTTTTTAGCGATCATCGATACAAACAATGAAGAGGACTACAAAAGCCCTTACCTTAGAGAAAAGATATACACCTACTACAACGCCCATCGCCAAGAAGGCAGCTCATGTTATCTTGACAATCGTATCAAAAAAGAGTGGGAGAGCATAGCACCCTACTACCCTTCCAAAGGCCTTGTCAACTATGAGAAGACGTCAAATGCCTTCTATAGGGAAGTGACACTTCTAAGTACATCACGCTCGCCTTACAGTGTGAAAGCAAGGGGATTTCTAAAAGAGAACAATGTCAAATTCACTGAGTATGACATGGAGATAAGTGACGAGGGAAAACAGATGTTTGAACACTATAAAGGTACGCGTGTGCCTCTGGTGATCATCAACAATAGAGTGGTAGAAGGATACAATGAGTTTGAGATGGATAAATTACTGCGACGTTAACATGTCCGCAGCATTCAGAGAAGTGGGCAATTCAGCCATAAGACTGAATTTTGACGGTTATGCCAACTGAGAGATAACTTCTTTTTCTACAACGTCGATCTTTTGTGTACCATCTACACGGATGTATTTAATACTTGTATTATTGGCAGCTTCTGCACTATAGTAATCTACTAAAGGCTGTGTCTGATCGTGATAAACTTTAAGGCGATCTAGAACGATCTCCTCTTTGTCATCTGCACGTTGAATAAGCTCTTCACCCGTCTCATCGTCTTTACCTTCAACCTTTGGCGGGTTGTAAACAAGGTGATACGTACGGCCAGAGTTCTGGTGGACACGACGTCCTGACATACGGTTTACGATCTCTTCATCCGGCACATCGATCTCGATAACAGCGTCGATAGCAACACCCGCTTCTTTAACCGCGTCAGCTTGAGGAACAGTACGGGGAAAACCGTCAAGTAAAAATCCGTTTTTACAGTCATCTTGTGCAATACGCTCTTTAACAAGACCGATAATGATCTCATCTGTTACAAGTTTACCGGCGTCCATAAACTCTTTCGCCATCGTGCCCATCGCTGTGCCGGCTTTGATCGCAGCACGAAGCATGTCGCCTGTTGAGATCTGAGGAATGTCAAACTCTTTGGTCAAAAACTGTGCTTGTGTGCCCTTGCCTGCACCCGGTGCACCTAGTAAAATAATCTTCATATTGCTATCCTAGTCATTAGTTGTCGCAATTATACAAAAATGCTGTTTAATCGATGTTGTTTTGATTTTGGCATAATCTATCATTAATTTTTTAGGATACCCATGTCAACAATAATCACCATCATCTTTATCTTTTTTGTCTTAAGATGGATCTTCAACAGCTACAGACGTTTTCAACGCCACTACTACACACAAGGGCAGTTTCAGAGCACCTCTGTGACTTATGAGGCTGTTGCCCACTCCGAGCTTGGACTCTTTGTGGCACTTGTTGCCAAAGTGGCCAAGGCTGACGGACGGGTGCATGAGCTCGAAGCGGAGCTGATCAGCAATATGTTCTCGGATATATCAAAAGCCTTTGGCACCTCACACCAGGAGAAAGTGCGTGACGTTCTTAAAGAGATCTTCAATCGCGAAAAGGAGATCGTCCGCAATGTCGATGCCCTTGCCGCACAACTTCAAAGTGCTACGCGAGGCGATAAACAGAAACGTCTTATGATGCTCTCTTTTTTGATCAACCTGGCCTACATCGACGGTGAGCTTTCCCATGCTGAAGAGAACCTCATCATCAAGATCGCTGCCTTTTTAGAAATCAGTCTTGATGAAGTCGAAGGGATCATGCAGCGTTTTGCCTCTGCGTTTGGCGGTAACCCAACACAGAGCAGTGTAAGCGATGCGTATGCAGTGTTAGGCGCCAGTCGTGACGATGATCTTAATACGATCAAGAAAAAGTATCGCGCACTTGTTAAGAAATACCACCCCGACATCATGAAGGCAAAAGGTGCATCAGAAGAGTACATCAAAGATGCTACCCAAAAGGTACAGAAGATCAATACCGCTTATGAGATGGTCAAAAAAGAGAGAAGTTAGTCTATCGGCTCAACATCCAGGTCTATGGAGAGTATCCATTCATAAGGAATAACGGCATTTTTATCGTCCATCTCAATAAGATAAAAATGGCTGTAATAAGGGATCAACTCCTCTGAAAAAAGCCCGGTCATCGCCACATCTTCGCCGCGCATCTTTCGCAGCACTTTGGCACTTTTAAACTTTTGGATATAACCCTCTTCTTGGTCCTCAGCAAACTCAACCCTGTCACCTACTCGTATCAGTTTTGATTTTGAAGGTTCCATAAAACGGTAAAAGCGCTTTTGTACAAGAAATGCAATAGCTAAAACGATAAACTCACTTCCATTTCCAAATCCGTGCAGCACAAAGGCAAGTACGAACGCCAGCCCCCACCACAACACCGTTAAAACAAGTGCGTATTTTTCAAACAAGACAAGACGTATAGAGAGCCACATTGAACTCAGGTAGAGCCAAAAAAGTTTTTTATTCAAAAGAAGGTCCATTATTTTTTTTACGGCTTTATTATACAGGACAAGTCTTCCTTCAAAAGAAAAAAGTTATGATTTGCTTCTAAAACATTAGGAATATATTATGGAAACCAACACAACAGCCGATATCAATACATCAATCATTGCCGACACCTTTTCCGAAGTTACCGATGTCACTAAAATGACACATGCCCTGCATGACAGTGTAGAAGAGCTCATTATCGGCAAACTGCCTATTCCTGAGAGTGTCATTCAAATTTTTAGCATCAACTTCTTTGGTAACTCTTTAGGCACATGGACCTCGGCAATTATTATCTTTTTGATTTTTTCAGCACTGCGTAAACAGCTCACCAAACTAATAACAATCCTTGCTCTTAAATGGGTGAACAGAACAAGCACAGAACTCGATGATGAGATACTTTATGTCCTTCAGCGCCCGATCGCACTTGGAGTGGTCATCTTAGGTTTTAAGGTCGCCTTTAGCTTTTTAACATTTAGTGAGAGTTTTTCTTTGATGATCTCCAATACCATCTCAACACTTACAACAGCTCTTTTTGCTTGGGTGCTATACAGAATGGTTAAACTGTTTCAAAGTTCAGATGAACTGATATCTACACGCTTTAAAACGGATAACGGTATAACACTTGCCAAACTGTTACTAACCATTTTAAAAGTAATTATCTTAATCATTGCAGGAATCAACATTCTCTCTACATGGGGAATTAACATCACAGGTTTTGTGGCTTCTCTCGGCCTTGTCGGTATGGCCTTCGCTTTAGCTGCGAAAGATACGGCCAGTAACTTCTTTGGCTCTATGGTGATCTTTACCGACCAACCCTTTAATGTGGGTGACTGGATCAAGACCCCTGATGTTGAAGGGACTATCGAGCATATCGGCATTCGATCCACAAAGGTAAGAACCTTTGCCAGGGCCCTTGTCAGCGTACCAAACGGCAATCTTGCCAACGCCGCTATCTTGAACTGGTCTGAGATGAACAAACGTCAGATCAAAATGACCTTGGGCTTGACCTATAGCACCACTGCTACACAGATGCGCCAAATCTTAAAAGAGATGCGAGAACTATTAGAAAATGATGCAGAGATCCACCAACAGACCATCTATATTCACTTTACAGAGTTCCAAGACAGCGCCCTCGGCATCTTCTGCTACTTCTTCACCAAAACAACACACTGGGGCGAATATATGCAGGTACGTGAACGAATCAACCTTGAACTGATGGAGATCGTTGAGAAAAATGGTGCCAGCTTTGCCTTCCCGTCGCAGTCACTTTATGTGGAGAGTATGCCTAATCCGTCAGTGGGCTAAACAGCAAAGTAGCCGCATCTTAGAAGGGCCTATTGCTGGATCCACTTTGGCAGCAGTTCCAAGCTAAAAATGCACTTGAAAATCTTGAAAAAGAGTTTGAGACAAAGTAAAGACACGCCTTCCAAGCCCATGGCTTGGGAACTG